>CAYZTH010000050.1:0-1913 GCA_964481435.1 Candidatus Woesearchaeota archaeon | reverse complement strand
GCTTCTACTAGATATAACTCTCCTTTTTTAATCATAATTTCATCACATGTAAAAAAATAGTTGCCTTTAAGCCAATTAGTGATAGTTATCATTGCTTTTGTTCCATCCACTCTCTCTTTTGGTTGGTGGGTTATACTTTCCCTTCTTTGAGCCTTCTCAGATAAGAATCTAGAAGTTTTCATGAACGTTTCTTTATCTTTCATCAATTCCAATATTTTTCTTTCAGCAGATTTTTTAGAACTCATAATCACGCCAGTTTCTTTGGAAATATGATCATAGGACTCAATTGCTTTCTTTCCAAGAGTCATAACTTTCTTAACTTGTTCCATATTCCAATGCAAGGCATCAGATTGATAAGATAATAACTCTACTAGTTCTGCTTTCACTTGGTCTAAATCAAATCTTTGATTAGTAATCTTGTTTCCATCTTTATTGCCCGGTTTTGTGCTTTTTTCAGCAGACTTATAATAAGAAAGAATAATATAGACTCCTAGCAAACTCATTAAAGAAATTGTATCCCATTGTAAAAAATCTCTATCTCCATCTTTTCCTTCATCTTTGAATATAGGGATTATTGTTGCTTTTTTACCTGCAAAGGCTAACGAGTCATAAACTCTTGGATAAGGATAAGACCTAGTTCTTTTAGCAGAGACCCACCAACTAACCGCAATTTCTTTATTATTTCCAAAGTCAAGGATGAACGTTGCATCAGTATCTATTGCTTTTTTTAAATCAGTAAAGGGATATTTCTTCAAAGTTCTGCATAAACAGGGAGTATACTTAATTCCCTCTATTTTTCCTCTTATTTCTAAAACCATAGAAGAATAATAAATTACGAGAATTTAAGCTTTTCTAAGGACTTGGTTTTAAAAAAAGAAAAAAGGGGCTAAACCCCCGTAAATTTAATCCTCGCCCTTCTTCTTTTCCAAGAACATCTTCCAAACAAAATAGCTAACAAAGTTAATTGCAAACCCAACAAACAAGCCCAATCCAAACAAACTATCGCCACAGTTTTCCATGTCTTCTCTTAGGCGCCTAAGTATTTAAACCTTTCGGCGCCTCAAAATTTATAAAGTTGTAGAACTTGTTTATTCTATGAAGTTACAGAAGCGATTTCTGAGAAAGTATAATAATAAGGATTACTACAAGTTTATGATAAATATCCCTCCAGAAGAGGTCAAAGAAGCAGGTTTCAAAGAAGGCGATGAACTTGAGACTGAATCGAAGAAAGGGGAGATTAAGTTGAGGAAAAAATGAAGGAATATATAAAACAACCAAAGATACTAACTCTATATGTGTACACCGATGGCGGAAGCAGAGGTAATCCTGGACCCGCGGCTATTGGTATCGTTTTCTTCGATGAGAATAAAAACAAGATTGCGGAATATAAAGAATGCATTGGAGATTGCACAAGTAATCAAGCGGAGTATAAGGCGTTGATAAAAGCATTGGAATTATCTACCGCACATTGCAGAAAAACAATCATGTGCTTTTTAGATAGTGAGCTCATTGTAAGACAATTGAGCGGAAGATACAAAATAAAGAACGAGGAGCTAAGGAGACTTTTTTATTTATTAAAAGATCGTGAAGGAGCATTTGAAAATGTAGTCTACAATCATACTAGAAGAGAAAATCAATTCATCCAATATGCGGACAAACTTGTAAATGAGGCTCTAGACGGAAAATAAAATGGGAATAGATATTGGAACCCAAGTAATCATAACTTTAGCATTTGGTATAATGGCTCTTCTAACCAGAAGAAATTTCCCAAATATTTCAAAATATTTTGGTTGGACTACACTAATTATCTTTGTATTATTTGGCGTGATTGATATTATAGATGCATTGGGTTGGATTAAATTGTGACATCCTCTGTCGCCTAAAGGTTTGACGCTGATGCGTCAAATCCTCAC
>CAYZTH010000049.1:0-2057 GCA_964481435.1 Candidatus Woesearchaeota archaeon | reverse complement strand
AGAGTTTCCTTTAGTTTATCAAAGTCAATCTTACCTTCTGAGAAGATTTCTGGAAAGAGATTATAGAGTTCAACCATCTTTTCTTCAGGTATATCTAAAGACTCTTTAGACACTTCTTTTGCACTATTTTTGACCATATTATTTTCCCTCACACCATTCACACCCTTCTTTTGGGCATGTTGAATTTAGCAACTTGATTGCACTATTAAATATTTTCTCGGCATTATTGACATTTATATTCATCTTGACTAAGGTCGTATCAAATACAACTTCTCCTGTTTCAAGAACTTCTTTTGGAACATAAAATAGTAAGAAAGCAAAATCTTCTGTGCCATATCCTGCTTTCCTCAAGAGAAAATTGTATATATCTAACTGGTCTTGATAGTGTTCTGCTGTGTCTTCTTTTAGTTCATAACCTCGTGTTTTGTAATCAAGAACAATCAACTTCTTTCCTTTCATTAAGATATTATCTACTGCCCCTTTGAGAATATTTCCTTGTTTATCTATCCATTGAATTCCCTTAAAATTACTTCTCCATATTGCAAGAAGAGTATGATCATTAAACAACTTCATGTCTTTGCAATGCTTATTATTACATAATTCGGGAGGAAGCTCCCCTTTTTCCATAAATTTGTTAAAATGTTCTTTTAGAATCTTGTCCATTCCACTTGGAAGGCTTGGAAATATCCCTGCGGGTCTTTTCCAAACATTATGTTGAGTAAGCCAGAAACATCTTGGGCATTCTTTCATTAAACTAAGTGATGAAGGGGATAATTTGAAGAGCATTTTATCTAGTTATAAACGTCAAGAAATTAGATGTTTTAAGAGTTTCTATTGAATAATGCCCTACAATAATCTTTTAAAACTCGATAATCCTATCAAAAAATGGATAAACAGGCAATACTAACGAAGATTGGGCTTCCCCAAGAAAAGATTAAAGAACTGTTTAGGCAAGGTCTGGAAGATTTTGTTAGAGAATATGATGAAAGAGAAGCATCTCGTGTCCAATATGGTTCTAGCTGGAGCAATCACTGGGGAGATAGGCTTCCGGATATGATTTGTGTTGGCGGTTTTCAATATACTCCACATGAACTTTTAGTACATTTTGAAAAAGGAGATGAAGCTGGTGCCAGAATTTTAAGAAGAATGATGACTTATTTCATGATAAGCAAATCTACTGGAATAGCTGCACTTGGTCTTGTAGCAAAATTTAAAGGAAAATCAGATAACCTTCGAATTTATGATGATCGTGGAGAAGTTGACCAAAGAGAGATGTTAGATGGCGTTAAGTCTGTAGATTTAAAAGTTAACCCATTACTTCAGATGGCGGTCTATGAATCAGTAAAGTTTCTTTACTTAAAGCCAAATCAAAGAAAAAACCATTTTATCTAAAAAGCAGACGATTCTTGAATTCTAAAAAAAAGGGCGATTCATAAAATAAGGCCATAGCCCTTATAAATTTTACTATTAGTTATCATTTGAGAGTTACACCATTTAGAAAGCTTTATATATACTGGAAAATATATGTTAGAAGATAATGAACCCTGTGGGCTAAAGAGTCTGATAGGATATAAATGATCAAACTTCAGAGAGATTTGGAGAATGAGAAAATAAGGTCAGTTCTATTTCATTTTAAGTTTATTGTATTTAAGATTCCCGTTATTCTCTTTAAGGAGGGCATCTAACATGCCAACCCCTAGATTAGAACTAGGGGCTTTTATTTTGTTTTTATGTAGAAAGGGGGTGAAAAATGGTTCTTTCTAAAGAAGAACTTAAGGAAGAGATAAAGAAGATTGAGTTGCAACTTCTTAAGCCTCTTAACAGTGCTTTAGATGTCAGAGGGTCTATTTTATACAGCACAAGCCATAGAGTTTGGAATACTATTAAGATAAAGAGAGATATAATCCAAGAGTTTCCATCACTTAGGGAAAAAAGAACTAAACTCTCTTATAGGATGGTTTTGCATAGAAGCTACAAGGAATTGGAAAAGCTAATCAAAAGAATGAAGAGGACTAATGAAGCTATCCCTATTTTGTTGTTCTTGTATAAAGAGAAGA
>CAYZTH010000048.1:0-2069 GCA_964481435.1 Candidatus Woesearchaeota archaeon | reverse complement strand
GATAGAGGGGTTTTGTCATGAGATTTAATTTCTTCGGAATTTATAAATTTAAGGAAAATTTGCTGGCCTGAAATCTGTATATCTCCCGGTAGGGATTTCTGGTCTTAGTTTAACAAATAATTCTAAGAAGTTTTTTGGGTCATATGCCCTTATAATTCCTGGGATTCCCAGTTTTTCTAGAACCTCAACGACTTCTGCTCTTTTATAGAACCTCAGATGTTCTCCTTCCAGCTCTTCTTTTCTTCTTTCTAACTCGTGAAATGGGAGTAGTTTGAGTCTCCATTTGTCTTCATAGGTGCGCACTCCTTTTCTAGGATCTACTAGATTGGCAACAAAGAATTGTTTTACTTGATCAGTTATGCCATACTCTCTTTTTAGTTGTTCTGAGGCCTTATCACTTTTTTTGTCGCCTCCTCTATACCTTTTATCTGTATCTCTCTTATCCTTTCTTCTTGCCCCAGTTTTCTCTAATCTACGTAAGAGACAATACTCAAGTGTTGTTCTGTCATTATCCGCTTCTCTTTGGAGATATCTACGTGGTAGCGCATTCCTATATCTATTTGCTAGATCTACCAAAGTGTAAAAATCATTTGGGCTTATAGCTGTGGCTTCTTTAAATTCGCCTGGTTGTTCCGTTAGAGTGGAATTAAATTCTCTGTACATCGCATCTAGAGTATTTTGAGTTTCTCCTACTGATTGTCCTCCTGCATCTAATATTTCTTTATTCCTTTGGTTTGTATAAGCTTCTTTTGGACTGGCTTGAATTAATCTACAGAAAAAGTCCCCAATCGTAACATAGTATGTATTCACCCTCCTTAATCTCCGGTCATGTGGTTTTTCTGTCTGAATAAATTGAAGTGCAATTAGTTCCTTTAAATATCTAAGGGGGATTTTTCTATCTTCAGAATTTATATGTATATCGGCCCCTTTTTCTTTTAGCCCAGTTTCGACCGCATCCAAAAGAGAGTCATTAGTATCAAAAGAATTTGAATCAAAGCCTGATTCTTTCAGAAGGTTATTGGCTGCTCCTAAGATTCTGTGGAATGCATAACGTTCGAGTAAACTAATAAGTGCCTGATCCAATAAGTAAGAAGTATCTCTCACCTCATTCATAGGAATAATCGGAACATTCAGAGGTCCGGTATAAATTGCCCTTTGCGCCTTTTGGTCTACCTTCTGATCTCCAAGTGGTTCAATGCTTATAATCCTTGATGCAATAGTTGTTGGGTCTACAAAATCAACTAGTTGAGCCATTGCTAGTTGTGTTTCAAGGGCATATTTACCATATCCATTTATTTGTTCGGGGGCGTTTGGGGTATGAAGAAGTCTGTTCATTACAACCCGTCTCACTCCCATGACAAAATCATAGGCTGAACGCAGATTAAGGCCTGCTTTTTTTTCATGTAATTCTGCTTCGAATTCAGGGTTTATCTGACTTAAGCATTCTAAATTTGCCCAGTGCTTTGGGGCAAGAGTATCTCCTTTTAACCAGGTTCTTATTGTATCTGTTGAAACCAAATGATCTAGAGGTATGCCTCTTGATATTAAACCCTCTCTCAAAACTGCATGAACTTGCTCAGCAAAAGAAGTATACTCTGTTGAAGAAAAATCTTGACTCCCTATTCCGAAAATCTTACCTTCTAAAGAGGTTTTGGGTTCAGTAGAATTTCGGGTAAGTCCTCGTAGTAATAACACTCTAAGCAAGGGTTTTCTTAAATCTCGGGTGTTTATTTCTGAGTCATCTGAAACTTTTGGGGAAAGATGTAGCCTGCCCATTGCTAGCCCATACATTATGCTGCCCCCTTGTATACGTGGATGAATATCGTCGATTGTTTTGTTTATGCAATCTCTTCTTATAACGGGTAAATCGCCTGGTTGTGCGTCTTGAGCTAATTTTCTTACATAACCATCAACAAGCTTCACATATATCTCTTCATCTTGTCCTATGACTCCGTCTGCACCAACTGTTCTAAAAAAAAGTCTTACATTTGGGTCGGTTACAATTGCCATAATGAAAAATGATTAACGAGATTTATAAACCTTGTTGTATGCGTACTTCGTAGGGACGA
>CAYZTH010000047.1:0-2439 GCA_964481435.1 Candidatus Woesearchaeota archaeon | reverse complement strand
ATGAAGAGGACTAATGAAGCTATCCCTATTTTGTTGTTCTTGTATAAAGAGAAGACTAATGAGTTTCAGTAAATTTATAAATCCATAATCTGACTATAAGTAGGGTGATTCGACCTCAGCGAATTCTGAGTAATTAAAATGAATGAATCTGAAATAAGACGAAGGCATGAGAAATTAAAAGATTTAGATGCCCGAGTTTTTGTTGAAATTCCTCTGCAAGAAATCAAGGGTCAAGAAGAATACAGGAGAAGAATTGTAGAACTCGAAAGAGAGTGGATGAATGGATTCAATACCAATCCCCATTACAGGGTTCATTCTGATTTTTGGAATACTGATGAAGGGGGAATAGGTGGAAATTTTGGTGAAGAGTATGTGGATCATTCTAAGTTTTATAGATTTGATGGGGCAAGACAATCAATGCGTAGTGGAACATATGATTACACTTCATTAAGGGGATTCTTAATAAGAGATCATGATACAACTCCTTGGGATTTTGTTAAGGTTCATTTAATTGCAGATAATTTATGCGTATATCTAACAAAAAAGGGGATAAAACATAGAAGAGTAAATTTTGATAGGGGCAAAAATCCAATTTTAACTTAAACAAAAATGTCAAATTCATTAGAATTTATGAAAACTAGAATGTATCTTCCAGGATATATGAGTGTAAAAACTTTAGATTATAGGGGAGATCATCTTGATTTTAGTTTTGTTCCAGTAGAACCACAAGTAACAATTTTATCCTCACAATATCTAACTCCTAGGGGGATGCATATTTGTATTTCTCAAGCAGTTTACGCTTTTGCTGAGGAACTTGCAGAAAGAGGCAGACTTGGATTAGATGTGAAAGAACTTAGGGATGTTTATTTAAAAGGAAGATTAAAACTCGTAGAGATGTTACACCGGATGAGAAGAGAGCTAGAAACAACTTCTACATTGCCTGGAAGATTGAATTTAACAAAATTTAGACAGGGTAGTATGCCCGTTATTAAAATGGATTTTGATATAGGAGACAATGCTCTTTGTGGTTATTTAGTTGGGGTTATTGCTCCAAGAAAAGTTTCTCAAACAAATAAAGATATTCTAAGAATGAATTAAATTCTTTCTTTTATTCATTCAACAACAAAAAGAGGCTAGTCCATTCTTGGCTTTTCATCTTCTTTTTCAGTTTGTCAATCTCTTTTTGTTGTTCTTCTAGTTTTTTCTCTAACTCTTTTGATTTCATTTTCTAATCCTTTCATCTAACTTAGTTGTTAATTCTATCATCTTATTCATCTGCTCTTCCATTACTTTCATCTTTTCCTGCATGATTTCTTTTTCTTTCTCAGATTTCTCAAGTCTTTTCTCAATCTCTGTTTTTGTAACGTCAATTAAAATATCTTCTTCAGAAATAGTATCTTTCATTCCAAGAAGTTCGGAATAATAATGGATTTTATCGCTTTTCTTCCAGCCAAAACGATATTTTAATGCAGATTCAGACTTGTATCTTGGAAGCCAATAACAACAGGCACAATGTCTAAAATCGTACATTGACAAATCAGAATATCTTTGACCTGCTTCACTTTGTCCATCACCAAGAACTCTTTTAGCTAGTCTTTTAAGATATTGGTTGGTTATACTTGGAGTGATAGTAAAGACATAATCTTCGGGTTTTAGATTATTTTTCTTGATAAATTCCTTTAATAATTGGGAACAGAGCATTAACTTTATTCTTCTGCCAAAGGTTTTGGAAGTTTCTTCCCTAATTTGAACTTCTTTACATTCATTAAAAAAATCAGAAACCTTGATGTTCATAAGTTCAGTTGGAGCTCTTATCCCTGTATCAAAAAGAAACATAATCAAAACCCTATAATCGTAAGTTGCATTATCGCATAATTCTTTTACTTGTTCTTCTGTTAGATAAACCCAATCTGGCTTATCTTGCTTTGTATCCAAATCAAGCGTAATATCTGGAACTTCTATACCCTTTTTCCTATTAGTCTTTTGATGCCAGTGCCAGAAGGCTTTGAAGATTTTAGTGTAAGTAGCAACTGACTTATATCTTTCACCATTTTCTCTTTTTATATTTCCATTCTTCATATCTGAAAAGAAACCAACTAATTCTTCTTCTTTTATATCTGTCATTTTCTTAATCTTGTACATACTATAGAATTTCTTTGAGAAAAAGACTAACCTAGTCCTTAAAGTATTAAGACGTATAAAGCTTCTTGGACCCTTAATACTGCCCTGAGAAATGTTTACTCCTCTTTCCATATCTGTTAAATAATCGAGGATAATTTGCGAATCTTCTTTGCTTATTTTGGAGATTCCCGATTTTACCTTTTCTTTCCACTTGAGGTATTTTTCTTCATGTTTATATGGGTCTAGTTTCATGTTCTTTTTAGGCAAATTATTTTTATAAATAACTTGTATATGTCCTAAAAAATCACAAAATACCCT
>CAYZTH010000046.1:0-2449 GCA_964481435.1 Candidatus Woesearchaeota archaeon | reverse complement strand
TTTTGATTTTAGCAAATTATTCTAGGGGGTGACAAATGTCATGAACCTACACATATTATTGGATTCATTAACTTTATAAATTATAATAATCTTCATATAGGATAAATAAACGATACAAAAAGAGGTAAAAAAAATGATGGGAAAAACGTTATTGGTTATATTTGGGATAGTTATGCTGGCTATTAATGTTATTGCAACACTATTAAGTTTCAATATAACCAACTCATTCCTAGGATTTATGCCGACTAGTATGATGATATATGCTATCGCCAGTGCGGTATTAGCAGTGGTTATGATTGTAGTTGGTATGAGCCCTCATACAATGTAGGGTGAGTATAATAAATCAAATTTAATAAATTTCATAGAAAATGAGACCACGATATATTTTAATAATATTTGGATTTATAACGGCGCTTGTTGCGCTTCTAGCTCTTGCTAGAAATTCTATTTCCCCTTCTATCATGGGGTCAGCTATTACAGAGAAGGTAGCTATGGCTCCAACAAATCCGGCAGTATATTTTGGTGTATTCTTAGTTATAGGGGTTGCATCTGTTGTATTCGCGATTATGGAGAGAAAAGTTATCAATTAGAAGAAAATAATCTCGAGGTATCTTCGAGGATTAGTCAGACGCGTTTGTGCTGATGCAGGCTTACTTAAAAAGAAGCAAAACCGAAAACAAAAAAATCAGAACCAATTCTTTAGGTCTTTTTGTTTTCCAAGTTCTTTTGCTTCTCTTACTTTATCCAGAGAGCTTGAGACCCTGTCTTCGGAGAAATTGTGCTCTTTGCAGAGAATCTCTTTTACTTTGGATTCATCGACATCTTTGAAATCTAATTTGTATTCTTTAGTTATATTCGGTTTTTTAAAGAGTTCAAAAATTTCCTGCCAGTTAAACCAGATTTCTTTGCCGTCTTTCAAAAGCTGTTTTTCCACAGCCTCGAAAATTAAGACGGGGTGTTTGTATTTCTGAACAAAGGTAAGTGCTTTTTTTGGACCAATACCCCGAATTCCTCCTGGATTAAAATCTGTTCCACTTAGTATTCCAAGGCAAATCAGTTGGTCGTGATTTATCTGAAGATGATTAAAAACATGTTCTAATTCAATTGTCTCGGGTTCTATGGGAACATAGGCTCCTGAAGAGAGCTTTCTTTTTCTTGATAGGGCAAGATTCTGGATAAGTATCGGTGCTCCGAATAACAAAGAATCATAATCTTGGCTTGCGACTGCATAGCCATCGTGCTTTGCAATGTAGGATGCTTGGGACTCGCCCTCGCTTGGAGATTGAACAATCGGAATTCCCAGAGCTTTCAATAGGGCTTTGCTCTCCTCAATTATTTCATCGGTTAATCTTACTGTTTGTCTTGAGTATTTGAACATGTCTTCTTCTTTGCCTTCTTTTTTTGCGATGTCGAACTTAGTTTCTGCTTCTCTTTTTCTCTCTTCTCTTCCTTTATTTGTGTCTCTTTTTAGGTCAGGAGACTTGCCATCAAAAACATAGACTATCTTCAATCCTTTGGACATGAGATTTGTATTTCTGTAGAATAATCCAGATAGGTGGGACGTTATCCTGCCTTTGGAGTCCATTAGCGGCGTTCCATCTGCCTGCCTGATGTTTGATAAGAATTGATAGAGTGTGTTGAAAGCATCAACAGCTATGATTTTGCCTTTAAGAGATTCTATAGCAATCTGTTTCCTTGGTACAAGTTCTCCAATCTGTAAGCCCATTGATAATTCAGAAGTTTAGAATATAAATAATTATTGCTTAATTATGGTCTAAATGGTTCAGGATTTTTGGTCAAGAGACCAAGTCTAATAAGGTCATATTTTTCAGAATTGCTGTCTTTTACACGGGTTTCGAGTGCTTTTAATCCCTTGTTCTTTCTAAATGCTCTTCTAACTTTTATTGTATCTCCCCCATATAGTTTGTTAAGACTGTCTGTAACAGTTTGATATTTGTTTATATCTGCTTCAATACTTTCTGAGTCTGATTTTTTTGCTGAATCTGATTGTGCTAACCATCTAACATAGGCTGGTTCGCAATTAGCTTGAACATTTGAAGTACGGGCATATAATTCAGGGGAATTTCGAATATCTGTAGCAATTTGGGGTTTAGTAGTGCCAACATCTTCTAAGTAGGCAAATGCTCCGGAACTGTCTCCTGCATTCTGAAGACTTTCGGCAGTAATAACATAAGGAGAAGCGTTTTTGAGTCTTAATTGTTCTGCTTGGATGTCTTTTCCTTGCAGTGGGCCAAGATATTTGTCAATAATTAAGATTGACGCCAATCCGGCTAATACACTTAAACCTATTCCGATTTTAGTTCTAGTTCTCATTTTATTTGTTACTATTAAATAGTAAATATCCTTTTTAAATCTTTCTACTAGGTCTAGAAATGTATAGCCTAGTGACATATGTCGTAAGGCTACCGAAAATTAGTTCTCACCTAAT
>CAYZTH010000045.1:0-2505 GCA_964481435.1 Candidatus Woesearchaeota archaeon | reverse complement strand
TTATTCTTCTTCAACTCTTGGAGCTAGGATGAAATTAAGTTGAAGAACATCGTTCCTGAATTCTAGCCTCATAGGATAGTCTTGGGAGAAATTAACTGAGATTCGGTCTGAGAATTTTGAGGCTTTGACGAATTTAAGAAGATAATCCAGAGAGTATTTTGCTTTCTGTTGTCCTTCAGTTGTTATTTTAGCTTCATCACTTGATAATTCGGTCTTTGATTTATGCAAAGTCCCTTTTGCCTCGACAATGAAAAGGTCGGGCATTGCTGTGAAGCTGCAGGAATCTGCGACTATTGCTGCATCGTTTATTATCTCTGAGAAGGTGTTTGAATCTAGTTCTATTTTTGATAAGAAAGATAGCTCTGGGACTTTTTTCTCTTCTGCATCTATGTTTATCAAGGCTAGAGAGAATTTTCTTTTTGTCTTGTCTTCTATCTCGACTTTTAATGAGTTCTCTTCTTTTTCAAGAGTTAGAGGTGCTCCAGCTGGTGCTCTTCTTAGAATCTGTTTGAAATCTTCAAGGTTAAGGCCGAGTTCTTCATTCTTTTCTACTTCAAACTTTGAAAAAGCTGAAGCAGGAACCTTTAGTTCTACAAGTGCTACATTTGCAGGGTCAATTGCCACTATCTCTAGGCCTTGCTTAGTGACTTTTATCTTGACTTCTAGGACAAGCTCTGAGAGCAGGGCTATTGCATCCGTGAGTATCTTTGGTTCTTGTAATTTTAGTAACATTTTAACCTTGGTCTTTTTTGGGTATTTTCTATGTAGTTTTGAGAGTATGTCTGTTTTTAAAGTTTATTGTGTTATTTTGGACATATGTTTATTCTCTTATTATTCAAGAAAAGAAAACTGATTAATTCATCTGCAACCTAAAGATTGCAGTTTTCTTTTCTTGATACCCAAAATCCTTGGAAACCCCACTTTAGTGTGGTGAGGATTTTGGTCATAATATAATATATTATATATAATACACAATTATTTAAAACCGTGTCTTTTCTAGTCTTATATTGGGAGGCACAAGGGGAAAATATGGAGAGTCAGGCTGATAAATTAAGAAGAATTGCGGTAAAATATTATGCTCGGAAGGATATTCAGGAGATACTAGCTAGGCAAGCAGGGCATAGGGAGTTTGTTCCAAGATATTTTGAGGGATTCGGGAAAAGACCAGACACGGTAGAGTATGCTGGAGATATTCTTAGCTATGTTGAGAGAGGAGCTACAAGTTTTCATGTTTCAGAAGAAATATGGTCTAATCCTTTAGAGATTTCCACAAACCTGACTCCAGAACAATTCAATAAGATAAGGACTGGATGGGACTTGATACTGGATATTGATTGCAAGTTCTTGGAATTCAGTAAAGTAGCTGCTTTTCTTTTATGTGAGGCTCTGTTTTTTCATGGTATAAGAAACGTTGGGTTGAAATTCTCTGGAGGTTCTGGATTTCATGTTGGCTTATCAAGTGAAGCATTTCCAGAGATTGTCAATGGTAAGGAGACAAGGAGTATGTTTCCTGAAGGGCCAAGGATAATTGCCGCGTATCTTAAAAGCATGATTGAGGCTCCTTTGAGAGAGCATATTTTGAATCTGTCTGACCCAAAAGATATTTCCATTTCAATGGGAAAACCTATTCAGTTTTTATATCGGGATATAAACGGAAAGAAAGAGTTCAATCCTTTTTCAGTGTTAGAGATTGATACTATTTTGATTTCTCCAAGACATCTTTACAGAGCAGCGTACTCTTTGAATGAGAAGACCGGACTTGCTTCTGTTGTAGTTCGGCCAGACAAGATAAAAGAGTTTCATCTTGGTTGGGCAAGACCAGAGTATGTTCTGCCGCAACTTTTTTTAAAAAAGCCTGAAAAGAATGAGGCTAAAGAACTTGTTGTCCAGGCATTTGATTGGTGGGCTAGACAAGAAACCACGAAGAAAAGAGATGAACTCGATAAGAAGATGAAGGAGATTGAGCAGAGAACCGGGGGAAGTGGCGGAGGATTACAGGGTTCGATGAGAAGAACTGAAATAAAGATAACGAAGTTAAGCGAGGAAATTCTGCCTCCGTGCATAAAGACCATGTTACAAGGGATGAAACACGATGGAAGAAAGAGGGCACTTTTTATACTGCTTGGATTCTTTAGGAATCTAGGATTAGAGTTTGAGGATATTCAAACAAGGATTCTGGAATGGAACAAGAAGAATTATCTGCCTTTGAGAGAGAGTTATGTCCGGACACAGATCTCCTGGTTCAGAAGACAGGAGAAGAGACTTCCACCAAACTGCAGTCTTCAGGCTTATTACAAAGATGTCGGAGTCTGTGCACCCGATGCCCTATGTAGAAGAATAAAGAATCCTGTTAATTATGTTGCAGTTAAGATAAGGCCACAAGGGCCTGAAAAGAGGAAAAGGGCAAGAAAAGAAAAAAAAGAAAAGAAGGAAGATTAAAAAGTAAGATATTTAAACGTAGATATTATCTTTAATTTATGAAAAAAGAGTGCAGAGGAAGTAGAG
>CAYZTH010000044.1:0-2980 GCA_964481435.1 Candidatus Woesearchaeota archaeon | reverse complement strand
TACTTTGATTTTAGCAGATTATTTTGACCTACGACATATGTCTGTGGGACGCACAGTTTTTGGGTTTTAGGGCAAATATCAAGGATATCAAAGAGTTACTGGACTTCTAAGAATTTTTGCTGCCGGATTATGACTACTCTAAGTTTCTTTTCTTTCAGTCTCTTTATCAATTCCTTGTCCATTGTCCCGACTAAAGCATCCTTTTCCCTTGAGATTTTTATCAGTTCATCATCTGCCTTGCCCTCAACATCTTCATTGATATACTCTAATTTATCCCTTATTTGATTAAAGAACATAAGAACTATCTTGCATGCCATGATATCCTCTGGTGTCTCTTTTCTTTTTCCATCGCTCTTGCTCAACATCACAAGCTCTTTCAAGACTGGCTTGATTATCAAGACTTTCTGAAATTTTTCAAGTTCATCGAGAAGCTTGAATCTTGCAAGATAAATTAAAAAATTTGTATCTGGAAGTATTTTCATGTAAACATCAGATAAACTAAGTTTATAAAATTATTTTAAGCTGCTAGTAATTTTTCCCAGTCCATATATGCAAAAACTCTTGGTAGACCCCATCTCTCTCGAATTGGTCTTCTCTTCTTAATTTCTGTGACTTCTTCTTTTGGTTTTTTAGCTACAGCCCTGTCAAAGAAATATTTGCTAAACGCTCCCTTAAAAGGAGATGGCAAATAGGCATTAAGAACATCTAGATTCCTGATGACTCGGCCATTTCCGTAATTGTTGAATATAAATTTTTCCATTTCTGGTTCCATGACAAAAACAAGGTCTGCTTTTTGATACATCTCTTCTGTCAGTCTTCTAGTTGAAAAAAAGGGATGTATTCCCGCACTTTCCACATTTAAATCAAGGTCATTTTTTCTTGCATATCTTTTTATGTAGTATTCCGCAAAAAGACTTCTGACCCATCTCCAATTACAGACAACTAAAACATTTCTTGGAGAATACGCCCGGCTTTCTGGCATTTTAGTTCTTTGGTCTCTCTTTTAAATTAAAGTAATTATAGAATTCCTCTGAGAGAGTTAATTCAAATGTCCTGCTTGCTTTCTTTGCTTTGACTAGGCCCATCTCAATAAAATGGTGTATATGCTCATAGGCTTTATTTCCTCTTATTTTGACTATCGAAGATTGTTTCATGGGTTGTTTATACGCTATAATTGCCAAAGTTTCTTGCTCAGCTTTTGTGAATTCTGTTTGCCCTGTGACAATCTTATTTACAAGTGAATAGAACTCTTTTTTTACATCCATCTTATATAGCATTTTTCCATCAACTTCTCTTGCATGTATAACGAGGGCGCTTCCAATTGCACTATATTTCTCAAGAAGTTTGTGCATTGATTCTTGAATACTTATTGGATTTACGCTAGTGAATTTGACAAGCTCATCGAGATCTAGGAATCTTGCCGCAAGGAACAGCGTCGCCTCGATTTTTTGCAGCATGACTGACTCTTCCTGAGAGTCAAGGTTTTCTTGAAAACCAGGCACCTCTTCGTGTTTTGGGTTTTCAGTTCCTTCAAATAATTCTCTGACCCCCTCTCTATTTTCCCTGTCAATCTCTTTTTCTTTTACCATAAAATTCAAGAAACTTTGTGCTTAAATAATTTATGCTATGAAAATTATTTAAGTTTAAGGATAAGTTTTTGCAAGCCAAAAACTTAAATATTGCTCTTTATCCAAATAATTCTTTCAATTTATATCTTGCAAATTTCCTGGTGATGTTCACATCTCCTGTTTTCTGGTGATATGCCCTTACACTCTCTTGTAATTGGGATAGGGTCATGGGTTGACCCGGCGATAGTTCTAATTCAGCAATACAAAAACCATCTTGTCCCGAACTATCGATTGAACACCCTGGATTTCTTCGTCCACAAAGATAAGTTCCTTCACCTTTCGCATCACAAAGTGTGTCTATACCACAAACAGCAGCAAAAGTGACCTCTGGATTTTTTGTTAAAAAATCAAAGTAATCGCACATAAATTCCAACATCCTTTCGCCATATTCCCGGGATTTGATTCCAAGAGATTTTTTAACTGCACTTACAAGCATGCTACGCGCGAATATATTATTATGGCCAGATGTATCCCAAAGATTTGCGTAATAACTCAAAGTAAGAAGGTGATGCCCCCTTACGGTTCTTTCATCTATAGCCCCTATGTCAAAATCGGTTTTTTGCCTCATTGTCGTTTAAGTAATCTATTTTTAACACCTTTTGTTTTTAAATTCTTTCTAACCACTACTTTTTTAAATCCCTCTTCTTTCACTTTTTCATGCGCTGATAGTATAGTGGTTAGTACTCGACGTTGCCATCGTATGGGGCAAGCCCCCTTACAAGTCACCCCAAAAAAAGTGACGCAAAAACGTTGTGACCCGGGTTCGACTCCCGGTCGGCGCATGAAAATTTGTCGTCTCTATTTTGTAGTGACAGAATCGAAAGATTTATAAAGAGATTTTTCTTACAAGAAATATGGCAATACCAAGAAAAAAATTAGTTGGACAAAATCCAACAGTAGTTGATAGAATTTATTCTGATGACTATCTTAAGGCCTTAAATGAGATGGTAACAGTCGATGAAGTCTTTGGTAATCAAAGGACAGCGATTGCAAAAGGACAGCCAGTTGTAGGCAGACTAGTGATTGGAACTCTAGGCAGGACAGAATGGGAGAATCATCTTGTTTCTCTTGTAATGACTGCCGCAGAAACAGGAAAATGGAGTGCAGTTGTAAGCGAACCAGATAAACATCTACCTGGTTTGGAAGAAGTTCAAAAGAGACATTTTGGATATGTAACAGATTATCAAGGAGTAAAATATTTACTACCCTCTGCAATGTATGTGGCATATTGCCAAGAAAACTTATCAAGTTAAACACAAAAAGAATGAATCTCCTTTTTTCTTCAGCAATTCTTACCTCACGTGTCAAAAGGAATTAAGAGTCCTACTCCCCGTCATTCCCGGTCGGCGCAT
>CAYZTH010000043.1:0-3658 GCA_964481435.1 Candidatus Woesearchaeota archaeon | reverse complement strand
AGGGCTGGGCAACTAGTCAGATAACACCATCTTCATTCAGTCTAGCTTCAGGAGAATCTCAATTGGTTACTGTTTATGTAACTGCAAAAGATGATGCAATTACTGCAGAGCACTTGTTCAGTGTAAAAGTAAAATACGGAAATGACGCAAAGTCATTCAACTTCGTATCTAACATTACATCTGATAAAGCGACACTTGACTTGAAATCAATCTTGATGATAGTCGGTATCGTATTGGCTGTAGCAATAATCATACTATTGATTGTTCTATTAGCTCAAAAAACAAGAACTTCTGAGAAACCAGAGGAAAGCTATTACTAAAAGCCAGAATCAAAAGGCTAAATAAATTTTTTTTTCTTTTTTTCTTTTTTTCTTGTATCTTTTTATTTTATTATATGTTAAGCTATTCTTATAAATCTCAAGCACACGCGCTTTATTTAGTATTAATGCGCTTCTGTTTTTTTGTCGGGGGTGACTTGTCAGGAAAACTTTGGCTAAAAAAGGAGGGGTGACTTGTTAGGGGAACCTTGGTTCCCATACGATTTTACCACTCTTCATAACAGCAAATCGAGGGCATCTCCGGCACTAATTTTATAAGTGGAAAGCAATCTCTTATTAGCCCATCACCTGCGCTTTATTTACATTCATGCGCTTTTTCTTTTTACATACAGATGCTTCGGGCTTTGCCCCATACGATTTTACCACTCTTCATAACAGCAAATCGTTATTCTAGAATACTTATGTTAATTTGCAACAATGCTTTTATATAGCTTTTTCACTTATCTAGATTATAGTTAATATATATTATATATAATATATAGTGCTATTTAAAAAAGAAAAATGGTTAAAAAAATTCAATTTGCAGTTTTATTTGCATTATTTGTTGTTCTGTGTTCATTCACACTAGTTAGGGCAGACTTCTCAATCCAATCTCAGCTTGAAACAAACACCGTATGCCCTTCAAGTACAATCATAATCAATGAACTCATTTCAACAACAGCAGATGCGAGCTTCTCTCTAAGCACATCTGGTTCTGCTTCTCAATTCACCACAGCTGTTCCCCTAGGATTCTTCTTGAACAATGGCCAAACACAATCAGTCTTTCTATACCTCACTCCCCCATCCAAAACCGCGCCAGGAGTCTACAATCTTATACTGCAAGTATCAAGTCAGGGCGTAACAAAGACTGTCTCGCATACCATAATTGTTGAGAACTGCCATAAAACTCTCTTGGTTGCAACCCCTGCTTCTCAAAGTTCATGTACCTGTGAACAGAAACAAGTCTACATCAAAATCTCAAATCAAGGAAAATATCTAGAGAACTATGTTCTAGCTGCTGAAGGGCCTCTAAAACAATGGGTGACTTTCTCCGGAACTTCATTCTCAATGCCTCCAAATTCGACAAGGGAAGCGATTGCCTACTTTAAAACTCCCTGCAATGTCGTAGGCAACTATGATACTGTATTCAAGGTTATATCCAGTTCAAAATATGCGCAAGCAGAAACTACAGCTGGTCTTAGCTTGATAACCTGCTATGATTATTCCCTGAATACAGAAAAGACATTCTATGATCTTTGTGAGACTCAGACACAGGTCATTCCAATAACTCTAAAGAACCTTGGAACAGCAGATAATAATTATAATATAAAATTAGGCAGCCCATCCTGGATGGCCCTAGACCAGAAGAACATAGCGCTCTCAACAAACAAAGAGAAGATATTCAACTTAAATGTCCAGCCTCCAGCAAATACACAAGGAAACTTTACAGCCTACATAGAAGTTACCTCTGATAAAGGGGCAGTTGTCAAGAATTTAGAAATAAACTTTAACATAGGCTCTTGCTACGGTTCAACAATGGACATAGATAAGACTGAAGACCGAGTTTGTAATACTCTAAGCAATACTTATCAAGTTACAATAACAAACACAGGAAAGCTTTCAAAAGAATTTGACCTAGTTCTGGATGCCCCTACCTGGGCCACACTAGATAAAAGCCATGTTTCTTTGAACACAGGAGAGAAGACAACTGCAACACTAAGTGTTCAGCCTCCTCAAGACACGAAATCATCAAGTTATCCAATAACTATCAAATCAATTGATTCAATAAGTAATAAAGAAGCAAAGACTTCATTGAACTTGACAACTCTAACAACAGAGAACTGCTATCAACCCTCAATAACAAGCGAAAAAGATTCAATAACTGTTTCTCAAGACAGTGCAGCTACACTCTTGATATCTATAGAAAATAAAGGTCTTCAACAAGCAAATTATATAATTGAGATTTCAGGAACAGCATCTGGTTTCTCACAGATAAATCCTGCAGCTATCTCCCTTGATTCAAAGAAAGCACAATCACTCTACCTATATTTATCTCCCTCAATCGAGACACCTGTTGGAGAGTACATTTTGACTCTATCCTCTAGACTTAAAGACTCTACCCTTGTCGCTAAAAAAACAATAAAAGTAAATGTAGCAAAAGGTGAAGAAATAATAATAGAGCCAACAAACTTTACAAATCAAACCACTCCAACAGAAGTTATTCCAACAAATGGAACAAGCGGATGGACCAAATTCTGGAGCGCAATTGGGAACTTTTTCAAGAACTTATTCTCAAGTGAAGAGAAGAAAGAAGCAGAAGTGAATATCACTGAATCCGACAATGCTCCCCCAAAACTAGCGAAGAACTTCTCGAACATCGAGATGAAATCAGGCAGTTCTTACACAATCGACCTAGCTCCTTACTTTACAGATGAAGATAAAGATGAACTCCAGTTCATAACAGTCAAGCCACTTAACATCTCGGTCCTAATCCGGGGTTCTATAATGCGACTGACTGCTCAAGACGACTTCGTAGGTATTAGGGGCATAACCTTCTATGCCACAGATGGCAATAAAATGACTGCAAGCAACACAGTCAATATAACTGTGATTCCAGCAGAAGTTGAAGAAGAACCTGTTGAGACAACACCCGAGCCAACAGCGAACATAACCTGCAATTCATACTACTGGTTCGATTCAAACACCACAGAGTGTGGCCAGAAAGAGTTCTGCGGCACATACATGTATCTAGGCCTTCAAACTTTTGAAACACTTGAGGAATGTGAAGAGAATCTTCCACAGATAAGTTCGAATGCTACCGAAGAAACTGAAACTCAAGACAATGAATCCCAAATCAAAGTGAATCAAACACTCCCAATTATAAATCAAACAAAACCAAATGTCTCTTCAAACACGACCACAAACCAAACATCACAACCTACATCAACACCTGTAAAATCTAATTTCTGGAAAGACTATCAATCATATATTCTTTTAGCTATACTGATTGCAATAATTATCATATTAGTGGTTTCTGGCCTGGGCAAAAAGATTCTGAACTTCTTCGAAGAAGAGCCAGAAAAAAAGAAGTGAAGTTTTAGATAATTAATGTTCTCAAGTGTCTTTTTTGAAAATTACAAAGAGAACTTTTATAGAAAAAGTTAAAAAGCTGTTCTGAGTATCTTTTGTATGACTCGAATTGAATTTGTTCAGAGACAACCAGATTTTTGGGATAGACTCTCAGACAATAGAAGAAAGTTATATTCAATTATTCTTTTTACGATTGTTAACTAGAAAGAAATCTCCAGCCTTTAGGCTGGGGTGCTGAGCACAAGATTATT
>CAYZTH010000042.1:0-3694 GCA_964481435.1 Candidatus Woesearchaeota archaeon | reverse complement strand
TTTGATTTTAGCAGATTATTTTGACCTACGACATATGTCTGTGGGACGCACACTACTAGGTCTAGAAATAAAAAAGACTAATGGTTGTTCCAGGTTCAATAGGGCCATGCTCGTTTAAATTTGGGTTGTATTCTAGAACTTTTGCAAGCCAAGCCTTTTTATCCGGGATGTCTCTTTTTCCCCAAGCTTCATAAATTCCGGGGAGAGAATCTCCTGGTTGAGAAGTATAGGTAGCAATTCCCCGGGGATGATCTATTTTGTATTGTCGTTTGTAGTTATTTACCGTAAGTGTTACTATGCTGGCAAAGGCAACGAATAAACCTGCCGCAATAATTTTTTCCAGTCGACCAAACGCTGGTTTGTTGGGCATTTTTCTTGAATTTTTTTGATAAGCATCTTTTTAATTAGCTTATTTCACCACCCAATTATTTAAATATTTGTATCCTCTGATGATGTATGGAACTCAAATTTATTCCTTTGGATTATGATTCATTTGACTGGAAAGGCAGGAATTATATCAAAATCGCGGGGAGAGATGATAAAGGTAAGAGAGTAGTGGTCATTGATTCTTTTGAACCTTATTTCTGGGCAATCTTGAAGAAAGGGGTTTCTGATAAGAAAGTAAAAGAGCTTCAGAAGAAGATGCAGAAAATTAATGTTGAGGGTTCAGACAGAACAACCTGGATTGAGAAAACCGGGGTTCATGAAAAGAATTTTCTTGGCCAGAAAGTTAGGGCGATAAAAATCTTTATAACTAATTACAAAGATGCACATGCAATTGCAGACCGGCTTGATTTTGAAGAGATTGATTATAGAAGAGAGTATGATTTGGGAATGATTACTAGGTATATCATCGATAAGGGGATAAATCCACTCTCTTGGTTCAAGGTAACAGGAGAGGTCTTGAATAATAGCCAGGAGCTTGGGGGGATAGATTTGAGTTTAGATGCTTCGATATGTCTTAGGGCCGAAAAATTTGAACCAGTAGCTAAAGAGACTTTCTCCCCAAAGATAATTGCTTTTGATATTGAGGCGGATGAATTGGAGATAGGCCGGGGGGAGGTATTGATGATATCCCTTGTTGGGAAAGATGTTAAGAAAGTTCTGACCTGGAAAAAAGTTAAGGACAATAAGGGAATTCCGGATTTTGTTGAATACTATAAAGATGAAGCAGATATGCTTGAAGCTTTCTCTGAACAGATTAAGAAGCTTGAACCAGATTTATTAGTTGGTTACTTCTCAGATGGTTTTGATTTGCCCTATCTGAGAGCTAGGGCTGACAAGAATCATGTCAAGCTTGATCTTGGAATTGATGGAAAGAATCCTCTATTTGCTCGAGGTAAGTATACTTCTGCAAGAACTTTTGGGCCTGTTCATGTCGATATTTTTAGGTTCATTGAAACAGTCTATGCCCAGTATTTGCATTCAGAGACTTTGGGATTAGATGAAGTTGCTTCAGAGCTCCTTGGTGAGAATAAGATTGAGTTTGAGCATAAGCATTCCTCAAAAATAGATGGCGAGGGCTGGATAGAATATTTTAAATATAATCTTCAGGATTCTGTCTTGACATATAAACTCGCTGAAAAGTTGTGGCCAGACATGCTTGAATTTTCAAAAGTTATCCAAGAACCTTTGTTCGATGTTACAAGGGCAGGAATGTCGCAATTGTTAGAGCATTACATCCTTCACAATCTTAGGGCTTATGATGAAATTGCTGAGAAAAGACCGATACACGATGAAATAGAATATAGAAGACAGAGAGAACATGTTGAAGGGGCATTTGTTTTTCAGCCTATTCCCGGTTTATATGAGAATCTAGCCATGTTTGATTTCACAAGTATGCACACGAGCATCATTGTCTCTTTTAATATTTCAAAAGCAACACTCCTGGATGGAAATGCTAGTAAGGATCAACAAAAAGACTCGTATGAATCTCCGGAGGTTGATTGGCAGGACAAGAAAACCAAGTTCTATTTTTCAAAGAAGATGGGATTTCTTCCTGAAATAGTTAAGAAGTTGATTGAGAAAAGAAAAGATTACAAGAAAGAGTATAAGCAGAACCCAAATCCCCTAACAAGGGCTAGGAGTAATGCTTTCAAGGTCTTGTCTGCTGCTGTTCATGGATATATTGGATTTTTTGGAGCAAGATATTATTCTTTAGAATCGTCAGCATCAATTTTAGCATTTGTCAGAAAGTATAACAAAGAAATTATTGAAAAGGTTAATGCTGAGGGTTACAGTGTAATTTATGCAGATACTGATTCAGTTGCCTTCACACTGAACAATAAGGGCAAGAAGCAGGCTCTTGAGTTCCTGAAGAAATTAAATGAAGATCTTCCAGGAATCATGGAATTAGAGTTAGAGGATTTTTATGTCCGGGGAATCTGGGTTACAAAAAGAACAGGAGAACTGGGGGCTAAAAAGAAGTATGCTCTGCTTGGAGAGAATGGAAAACTTAAGATTCGGGGTTTTGAGACAGTTCGAAGAGATTGGTGCGCTCTTTCTAGAGAGTTGCAAGATGATGTTTTGGATATGATTTTGAAAGAGGGCAAACCCGAGAAGGCGCTGAAAAAAGTTCAGGAGGTAATTGATAAGCTGAAAAAAAGAAAAATTGCAAAAGAGAAACTGATAATCAAGACCCAGCTTAAAAAGCCAATTGAGGAATACAAATCTATATCTCCGCATGTGACAATAGCCAAGAGAATGCATGAGTTAGGAATGCCTATTGATGTCGGAAGGCTTATTGAATTCTATATTGCAGAGCCTCAATCAAGTTCAAAGAAAAAATCTCTGATAAGAGATAGGGCAAAACTTCCTGATGAACCAGGAGAGTACGATATCGCTTATTATTTAGATCATCAGTTGCTTCCTGCCATCGAGAATATTTTCCAAGTGTTTAAGATTTCGAAGGAAGACATACTTGGAAAGAAACAGATGAATCTGTCAGAATTCTGATGTATGTTTTATTTTAATTTTTTCTTACTTCAAAAGGCCCTTCAAATCTCATTGCTTTTGGTCCATGATAGTTTCCAGTATGCATCATCTCCCTTGAAAAACGAGCATTCCCGAACATGTCCCAGTAGAAAGATCCAAATATGAAGTTAGTTACATCTGTTCTTTTGGAGCCATCGGCCAAGTAACCCTGTCTGCACTCTAACTTTACTCTGCCATTAGGGTCTGGCATGAAAGAAGAGAATGACTTCACCACTAGGATTGGACCGTTGTACTGTTTTAATTGTTCCATTGAATGGTCTCCTGGTTCGACAACAACATTTCCGTAACTGCCAACAAATGGCCCTGTTTCTATGCCTTTCCTTTTTGCCAGGTCATACATTCTCCAACTCCCCCAAAGTGCAGTGACTATTCCTTTATCGATTAGTGTTGCTTTTCTTGTGGGGGTTCCATCTAATTCTGAGAGCAATCCCGGAGTTTGGGGGCATTGGATTTCCAAGAGCCATGAGGCCATCACAGACAAAATTAGTTCCGTCTCTTAGATTAACTATCGCTTGGACATAGGGAGAATTCCCTTGAGCGACTTTGATTGCATTAGGCAGGGCATCTCGTATTCGCTGTAGATTTTCTGGCAAGACTGTTGTCTCTGGAGTCATTTTAAACAATTAAATTATAGTTTTTTATACTTTTTAAAGGTTAGCAAGAAATCTGTCTGTTTTAACTGACAGATGAATTGCGTCTT
>CAYZTH010000041.1:0-3908 GCA_964481435.1 Candidatus Woesearchaeota archaeon | reverse complement strand
TAATCTTGTGCTCAGCACCCCAGCCTAAAGGCTGGAGATTTCTTTCTAGTTAAAAGCACAAAAATAGATACAAACAAGATTACTTCTGATACTCCTCCTTTTTTAGATAACATGACGATAAAACTATGGAATTGGGGTTTAAAAATCTTGTTGGGAAAGGACAATTTATAAATTAGATTGGGCTATAATTATATGCAAAAAAAGACCTCTTTGATTGTGATTTTGATAATCTCTATAGCGGGAATTCTTTTCTCAGGATATCTATCCATATCTGAACTAGTTTCTGGTTCATGTCCCCTAGGGGGATGCTCGGGCATCATGGGAATTCCGACTTGTGTCTATGGCTTAATTATGTATCTTGCTGTTCTAATCATCTCTATAATCGGTTTATCAAATAAAAAGCCATAATAGAAGATAAAAACGTAGGGGCCAACCAATATGAAAAGAGGTGTGTTAAAACTTATTGGTCAGCCCCCTTCTTACTTATTCTAAATGTAAGAACATGAAACTCTTTTCATTTTATTAATTCTTACTTCCCCTTAACCTTCCTCGATTTTTGAAACGTTTGTAAATGACCCTATTGAATATTTAACCTGTATAACTCTGTCCATTATCTCTCAGAGCAGCTCGCGCTGACCTTAAATAATTTGTCTCGATTTCATTATATTTCTGAACATCAACTTGATTAACACTTGGTCCAAATTTTTTCATTGCACTATCAAAATGTTTCTTTTTAACTTCTTTAGCACCCATATCGTCTCTTAGGGCAAGCATCCCTGCTTCTCTGCATATGGATTCTATATCTGCACCCGTGAAACCCTCGGTTTTTTCAGCGAGAGTTTGTAAGGAGATTTCTTTTGCCAAAGGCATGTTTCTTGTATGAACTTTGAATACAGCTATTCTTTCTTCTTTTCCAGGAGGCATTACCTTGACTAGTCTATCGAACCTTCCTGGCCTTAGGATTGCTGGATCAAGCATATCTGGCCTGTTTGTTGCTCCAATGACAACAATTTCATTTAAATCCTCAATTCCATCCATTTCAGCAAGCATCTGGTTCAAGACTTGATCAGCGACTTTAGAGCCCATATCTCTTCCTCTTCTTGAAGCCAAAGAATCAATCTCATCAAAGAAGATTATGCAAGGAGCAACTTGTCTTGCTCTTTCAAATATCTTCCTGACCCCTTCTTCTGATTTTCCTACCCACATGGATAATAAACTTGGACCTTTAATCTGAATGAAATTTGCCTCACTCTCAGTTGCAACAGCCTTGGCAAGTAAAGTTTTACCTGTTCCCGGTGGCCCATATATTAAGATTCCTTTTGGAGGACTTATTCCTATTCTCTTGAAAGATTCAGGATATTTGATTGGCCACTCAACAGCTTCTTTAAGATCCTGCTTTACAGCTTCAAGACCTCCAATGTCTGCCCATTTAACATTTGGACTCTCAACTAAAACTTCTCGCATTGCGCTTGGCTTGACTGTTTTCAGGGCTTCTTTGAAATCTTTAGCATTTACTTGTAACTTAGCTAAAACTTCTTGGGTTAGGGGCTCATCTTCTTTTAGTTTCATATCTGGAAGTGCTCTTCTTAGAGCAGACATTGCTGCTTCTTTGCATAGTGCTGAAGCATCTGCTCCAACAAAACCATGCGTAATACCTGCAAGCTCGTCTAAATTAACGTCTTTTGTTATAGGCATATTTCTAGTATGAATTTTCAGAATAGCAAGTCTTCCTTGTTTATCTGGCACAGATATAGAAATCTCTCGGTCAAATCTTCCGGGCCTTCTTAGGGCTTCATCGATAGCATTTGGTCTGTTTGTTGCTCCGATAACAACAATTCTTCCTCTGTTCTTTAGGCCATCCATCATGGTCAATAACTGAGAAACAACTCTTCTTTCGACTTCTCCAAAAGATTCTTCTCTCTTAGGAGCAAGAGAATCTAGTTCATCAATGAAAATTATTGAAGGGGCATTTTTCTCAGCTTGCTCAAATAAATCTCTTATTTTTTTCTCACTCTCACCATAGAACTTTGACATGATTTCTGGGCCATTCAATAAAAAGAAATTAGCCTCTGTTTCACTAGCAACAGCTTTGGCCAATAGGGTTTTTCCTGTTCCCGGTGGCCCATATAATAGAACTCCTTTTGGAGGTTCAATGCCAAGTCTTGCAAAAACCTCGGGATGTTTTAGAGGTAGTTCAACCATCTCTCTGACTTTCTTTATTTCTTCGTCTAATCCTCCGATGTCTTCATAGGTTATATCTGGAATATTCTCCTCACTAATTTCTACTGCTCTTGGATTCAGGACTATCTCTGTTGAATCAGTTATGACAACTGGCTGTTTTGGATTTGTTGAAGCTATGACAAACTTGCTTGCATCAAATGAGGGCATTGAAAAATTTCCGAATGCCTCTCCGAAGATATTGAATAAATCTTCAAAATTAGAACCCATTAATTCTTTTCTTCTTTGAGCCCCACCTAGAACAACTAAATCTCCGGCAACAATTACTCTTCCTAACAAGCCTCCCCTCAGACCTTCTGGATCTCCTCTTACCTCAATTCCTTTTTGAGCAGGGGCAATTGTTATCTTTTTGGCTTCTTTTATATCTACGCGGATAATTCCCACCATTTCTCCGATACCAGTCTTGGCGTTTCTTCTTAGAATTCCATCAATTCTTATTATCTGCTCTCCAACATCAGCAGGATAGGCCCTGTCAACTATAGCAACTGTCTCTCTACCGCCTTTAATCAGAATAACATCCCCCTGCCTGACTCCAAGCTGTTTCATTGTTGCAGAATCAATTCTTGCAATGCCCTTGTAGGCATCTTCTTGTAAAGCTTCCATAACTTTGAGCTTCACACCTTTCTCACTTGAGTTGTTTATATTTGCCATCTTTTAATTTTTTAATTTACGACTTTTAATTTTTTATTTTTTAAGTTTATTTTTTCATCTTCCTCTTGAACAGCTTCTTTTTGTTGAGGCTGTGCAAAGGTCAGGGAAATTTTTCCGAATTCCTCGAAAAATACCCTTACCATCTCATTCTGCATCTTCATGACTCGCTGATGCATGCCATCCTGCTCATTCATAAAGTCAACAATCTCTCTTGGGATTGAGACCGTGTAGCTGTTTCCAACCATTCTAAGCTTAACTGCAAATGGCGTTTGCTTTAATTGTGAAAATCTCTTATACTCTTCAATATCTGCGGGATGGACAATTCTTTTTTCACATTTATCGCACTGCAAGGCTCTTAGCCTGAAACCATTCTTTATGAGGTCTATTCTTTGCATCTTTTTTCCGCATCCACTGCAAACAACGATCTCGTCAAACATATCTACCATTTTTAATTATTAATATATCCTCCACGAACATTATTGTAGTTTGAACCTTGATTTCTTGTTTCATACATCTTCAGTTCATTCACCTTCAATCTTGGTCTTGAACCTTGGTTCATGACTCTTTCGTAACTCTCATTGCATACGTCACACATTTTGTTTATTCTGCCCCCCGGCTATATTTAGTCTCTCTAATTTCTCTAGTTGAGGAATATAATGCGCCTGGGCCGCGTTGATACATATTCGATCTACCGGATAGTGCTTCTTTAATGGTCATCCTCGTGTTCCAGTATTTTGTTATTTCCGCTAGAGGATCTCTGTCAGCCATTTTATGTATATTCTATTGAGTGTATTTATTATGTATACACAACAGCATATACATTGGTATTTAAATCTTTCTATGCCCAAGATTTAAGTTTTATCGACGGAAAGAAAATTTAGTCTCGACGGAAGAAAATGCAGAATTCGTCTACCCTCTCGCAGCCATTTTTGAATTTTCTCTATCGCCCCTCAATTCTTCTTCTTTGTGACATCCTCTGTCGCCTAAAGGTTTGACGCTGATGCGTCAAATCCTCACTT
>CAYZTH010000040.1:0-4065 GCA_964481435.1 Candidatus Woesearchaeota archaeon | reverse complement strand
GTTTTTGTTATCACTATGCAGTTAATATTAATAACTGGTGTTCTAGAACTTATCTTTTAGAGAGCATGCCTTCAACTTTGTTGATAAACTTCTTAGTTTTTTCAAGATAATAGTCTAGGTTTTCAGCTGAAAACTCACTGAGAGAGCCTTTCTCCATTTTTTCTTCTAGGTCTATAATCTCTTTATAGTTTCCTATTATTTCCTCACCAATGGATTTTCGGTACATGAGGTCAAGTTCATCTGAGATTCTTTTTTTATTGAGGATTATCTTATTGTCAAAGAGAAGAAGAATCTGGGCTGCCTCTGTTGCGGCATTTGCCAAAGTTGCCAAGCTGTCTAATAATAGTTGCCTGTTTTTTATTAGATAAAGTTCGCTTCTTTCCATAAGCTTCTCTGCTTTTTCTTCTTTTTTATATAAGGCCGTACCTTTAATCAGTTTTGAAACTTGTTTTATAAGATTTTTCTTGTCAAAGACGATTATGGTCTCTTTCATAGAACTTATGATCCAGGGTTCATTCTCTAGAACCAAGTACCACCACTTGGATAACATCTTTATTGGCTGGAAGTGAAAGATGATTTCTTTTTTTCTTGATTCTTGTTCTATTTCTAGGCTTGTTTTTTCAATTTCCTGAATTATTTCCGGACTGGGGGGCATGCTAGAATCATTGAGAATTATCATCGTGTCTATGTCATTTGCCAATCTTTTTGTTACAGCTGACCCATAGACATAGATTGCTTCAATCCATTGGCTATGTTTTAATAAAGGCTTCAATTGCTCTTTGATTGTTTTTTCGGATATTTGTGACATTTTTATTTATGTGCTTGCTATTTAATGACTAGGGTCTTGGTTGTTAAGTGGTTTAGTTAAGTTTATTTCATTTTAGCAAGACAACTTTGTGCTCCTGCAGTCTTGCTTTTTTTTATTAATTTTAAGTACTTACCCCTGATTATTTATTTTATCTCAATTTTTTTACAGCATCTCGGAAGAGCCCGGCTTTTCTTGCTAGTTCATCTAGCCTTTTCCCTTCTGGCAGAGGGCATTTTTTATGTTCATATGCTTTGTATTTAAGAATGATTTCTGAAGCATACTCGATGTGTGTTTTTTCAAGTCCCTTGCCCAGCATGGTTTCTCTTAAGACATCAGGAATTAGTCTTGGAATCAGAGCAATATTGTTCTTGCCTTTTATTACAAGTGCTGTCTGCGCTGCTTCAATTGTTGAGACATAAATATTATCAAAGACCTGCTCTTTTGTTGATTCAATCTCTTTGATATAGTCTTTAATGAGCATGAACTTTTTCAGAATAGCTTCTTTTGTCCCGACTAATAATCCTTTTTGGATATTGATCTTAAGTGAGTGAAGAAGATGGATTGGGTCATGAACAACTCTCCCATCTCTTATACTTATCAGAACTCGAGTGTTGTGATTTATTATCTCTTTTATCAGGTCCTCGATTGTGCCGACATGGACTCTTTTATCATGAAGATGATACTTTTGAGAGAAATGTTTTGTCAGTTGAACAATATGTTTTGATACGCAGATAACATAGAGGTTGCCTTCATGAATCCAGATTGATTTGATAATGTGTTCGAGTTGAGGAGTCAGAGTAATCTTCAGACTTGGGGCTATATCAGAATTCTTCTTATTCTTCTTTTTCATCTCAACCTCTTTTTATAAGATAATAAGGCAGAATGATTTTTTAAATGTGTCGGAAAAACGGAAGTTTTTAATGTTCCCAGAATTAGGCTGCTTTTCTGTATTGCTGTTGTGCTCTCTTTGCTTCATGTAATGCTGCAATTTTTTGTTGTTTTGCTTCTTTTCCCTTAAGAAGTCTCATTGCGACTTTGAAAGCTTCATCATCTTTTGCATCTCTACTTAATTCTGCTATGATTTTTCTTGCACCTTTAAGATCACCGTATGCAATTCGTGTATAGGCAGATTCTTCTTTGTGTCCTGCATCATACAATCTTTTTGCATATGCTTTTGCTTCTGTTTTGTCTCCTGAGCCCATCACCATTGCATATCCCTCAGTATCTCCACTCTCATCTAGTTCTTGTAGAATTTTCTCTCTAAGTTTTCCGTATCTTTTTGAATCATACTTTGAAAGCATTTGATAGATTCCTGCTGCGGATACTAAATCTCCGGCTTCATGATAATTCTGAGCTTCTGTTTCGTATTCTGCTATCCCCTGTTCTAATTTTTCTTTTTGTTCGGGAGTTAATCTCGCTTCTTTTTGTTTGTATCTGTCTACCATGTTTTAATAGATAATTAGCATTTATAATATTTATGGTTTCGTATGGGGCTTCGCCCCCTAACAAGTCACCCCTGCACCTTCATGAACCCCCTGCGACCTATTTGACGTATTTCTTGAGTATCTCCGTTATCATGCGGGCATCGGCTTTGCCTTTGAACTTTGACATAACAAGGCCCATATATGCATTGATTGTGAGGCCGGGTTTGCTCTTTATTATTGTCTGAATCTCTTTTTCTAGGTCGATATCTGAAGACATTGAAGATTGTTCAAGGATTTTGTTTATATCTTGACCATTTATCATGTCTAGCATGATTTGTTTTGCGCTTGATTCTGGAACTTGATTTTTTATTATGGCTTGAAATATAGTTTCAATTATATCAAAGCTAAGCTTTTCATTGACTTGTTCGAGTTCAAGCTTTTCATGACTTGCAATCTCTTTTGGCAATAGGACCAGAAGTTTCGCAGCTAGATTGGGTTTGTCTGAGAGCTTGATTAAAGCTTTGAATTCGTCTAGTTTGTTTTCCTGAAGAATGATTTTAACAAGTTCCGGGTTTAGGCCTTTTTCTTTAAGTTCTAAGCTGATTTCTTCTTTTAGTTTTGGTAAGTCTTTTTTGACTTCTTTTAAGAGTTCATTTGAAATTTTAATAAGTTGAAGATCTGTTTCAGGATACATTCTTGATGAAGAGGGCATTGGTCTTAGAAATATTGTTGTGCCATCGGGATTCGCTTTTCTTACCTCATTCTTGCATTGGTTCTTTTTAATGCACTCTTTTTGTCTGTTTATTTCCAATTCAACTGTTTTTATCATCATCTTTGGGTCTTGAAATCCCTTGATTTCAACTCTCTTGCTTCCGGCAATTGATATGTTCAGGTCTTGTCTGATTGTTCCTATGCCTCTCTTGACCTTGCATGCTCTTAGAATGTCTCCTATCTTCAGAGCAGCTTCTTTTATTTGTTCTGCGCTATGCAAGTCTGGTGCTGTTGCAATCTCAACTAGGGGGATTCCTAATCTGTCTAGTCTGTATGTTTTAGTGTTTATCTCTTCCTCGTTATCTTCAATACTTTTTGTGGCTGGACGTGCAGCATCTTCTTCAAGCATAACATAATCAATGCCCACTCTGCCTTGAGACGTTTCAATGAATCCATCATAGGCCATTAATAGGGTTCTCTGAAAACCAGAAGTGTTTGATCCATCTATAACTGTTTTTCTCATTACTTGGCAGACTGGAAAAATTCTGCAATTCAATAGGGAGGATATCTGCAGTGCAATTTTTAGAGCATCTTTATTTATCTGATGCGGTGGTTCTTCATCTAACTCAACAAGACAGTTTGAATCTTTATAGAATTCATAGATAAATTCTTTGTCTCTTGATTGTTCAAAAGCAGCTGCTTCATCTACTTTGCCAAGCTCTCCGGTGACTGCCTTCATCTTTCTCTTTATTCTCATTGAAGGTTCATCTTGCCTTAGAATCGAGGGGCATGAACAGAATAGCTTATGTGTATCGAGTTGCTGATGAATCTCAAGTCCTGATTTTAAGCCTATCTTTTTGTTGTCTATCATGCAAGAAACATTCTTTCTAAACTTATAAATTTTTGTAAAGTGATAAATTCTTAGCAATTAGAGATGTCTAACTATCTTGTCTGATTTTTTGTATTTGTTAATTTGCTCTCCGAAGCATACGGTCAAAAATCTTTTCAGAGTTTCTATTTCTTCTACTTCCAATAAAGAAGTAAGGGGCCGGTGTTCTGGTCTAGGATTTAACTAGAAAGAAATCTCCAGCCTTTAGGCTGGGGTGCTGAGCACAAGATTAT
>CAYZTH010000039.1:0-4265 GCA_964481435.1 Candidatus Woesearchaeota archaeon | reverse complement strand
AAGTGAGGATTTGACGCATCAGCGTCAAACCTTTAGGCGACAGAGGATGTCACAGACTATTGAGTTTTAAGATATACTTTATTTCTTTCATATTATTTATAAATATAAATCGGTGTTTAGATTAGAAGTTTTCTAGGAAATTATTCCCTGTTGCCTACGTGAAATGACATATAGTCCATCAAATGTAGTCGGAGATTATTTTGAGGATTATGCCTGTCGTGTTTTTGATTTAGACAGAAATGACCCAAAATTAGTTGGGAATGTTCCTGACCTAATGGCTAAGGACGGTAGTTTCTTTGTTGAGTGCAAAGCAGCTTCTTTCAAGAATGGAGGGGTGATAAAAGAAGAGCAGCTCTTTAGATTCAATAAGGATATTTCAGTAAGAAGGTTCTATGTTTTTGTCTTTCATCCGATTTGTGAAAATATGCATCAGAATTATCCAACTGCTAGAAGATTAAGAAATGCTTTCGATAGATCTTCAGGGCAATTTCAGACTTATTTATTTCCTTTAAGTATTGTCTTAGCTCATTTTGATAAGACTCACAAAAGAATAAAATATCCTGGAATGACTTATGAAGATAAATTTTGTCAATTAAGATATCGGCCTGCTCAGAAAATATTTCAACTTGATTCTGGAGAATTTTTTAGGTTGGGCTTAGACCCCAAGCAGTATCAACAAAGAGAGTTGCACGAAAGAGTTCATATCTTGACAAGACAGGGGCATCTTGAAGATAAATTATTGGGTTCTTTTCATCCAGAATTCTTGTAAAGAATATCTAATACCCCTCGGATCCTTAATTTTTTAACAAGACCACGTTGTGCTGAAGCAGTCTTGCTGAACAAAAGCACCATAAACCTAAATTGGGGTGCGATAAAATCCGACCAATTCTATTAAATTTATTATCTTTTCAGAATCCATCAAGTTTCTTCTGCTCTCGTTTCCTTTCACTTTCTTGCCAGGTTGACCAACTCTTTCTGAATATGCCGTGATCTTTGAAATCCTTGGCATGTTCATCTAAGAATTTTACTGTGTCGGGATCAGAGGGGTAGCCTGAATTATGCAACAAAATTCCTACCCTCCCCCCAATAAAATTTTCATTATTCTTCACACCGAGATCATAAACGAAATCAGTTCCAACTGGTTTAATGCTCTTTGTTTTTAACCAGCACAAATCAGAGTTTATTAGGCGAGATAAATTTTTATCAGGAATTTGTTTAATAAACTTATTTAATGTTTTCTTTTCGATAACATTGACTCTTTTACGCTCTATATTACTTAACACTCTTTGGGATGTACCCATCTTTTTTGCAAGTTCTGATTGTGATAATTCTCTCGATTCCCTCAGATTTTTAAGATATGGGCCAATAATCCCCGGTAAGTTATCTGGAGAAAGAGAGTTTGTGGATTTGGACATTATTCTAGTAATATGTGCCGGTTTATCCCTCCTTAATCGATAAGAGCAAAAATTTCCAAGCATTAAGTTAAGCCATTGAACCTGTTTTATGATTTCCTTACTTCTTAATTCTATTTCAAGATTGCCATCTTTTAAATAGCCATCACCTTCGTACAGCCCAGAAAGAAGAGAGATTATATTCTCTTTACTGCAAGAAAAGGTAAATTCTGGAATTTTTTTATTGTAAGCATTATTCCCAACATTAAAACTCTTTAACAGTTTCACAAACAAAATTGAACTGAAGGCAATCCAATCTTTGTTTGTATGGGTCTTTAAATTGTATTTTCTAGCAAAATGGGCAATTCTTTCAAATACCGACTTAGTTTGAGAAGAAACACAGACATTATATCTGGTGCACCAACCTTCTGCTAAGAAAATTCCCAAAAACCACATAAATTCCTTGTCAATTTTAAAGATAGGGGAAATTTTTACTTTCTCTTCTCTTGAACTTAAATAACAATTTTTTAAACTAAGTCTTTTATTTAGTTTATCAAATATATCTAAGGGGAGTATTCCTTTTTTTAACCAACCATAGAAAACAGTTCGGTCATAACCATTATTTTTAGCTAAAAGAATTATTTTTGGTTTATTCTTATATAACACTTCCTCAATCGGTCTTCCGCTTATAAAAATAGGGTCATTTCTTCCAGAAAAATTTCTTAAATAATCAATTAAATTAATTGAATCTAAACAATATTCATGAACCAAATTTCCAGTAACTGCAATATAATCTCCTTTTTTAAGATCTCCCAACTTCTTGTTTATTAATTCCGCTTTTTCATTAAGCATAAAGAGCGGATGATTAATGCTCAATCTTATTTCTTTTCCTCTTTCCAGGGAGACATTATAAATCTTTGTTTTAGGATGTTCTATAAAATTAGTTATCTTCGATTTCTCAATTTTATAGTTCTTAGGATTTAAAGAAAACACCAATAAATCCGGCAATTTTTTATTTTTTATATTACCTATCTTTTCAAGTTTTAGTGTACCTTTTTCTTCAATTAATATTTCTTCGTCGTAAGGTAGTGAGCCGAAATCATGGCCAATTTCTTTCTTGATTTTCTCAATTTCAGAGTCTCTTGTCACTTTAGCTAGAATTGAGGCTGCCGAGCATTCAACATGATTGACATCTGCTTTGTGTTCACACTTTAAGTTTATCTTCTCAGGTTCAGAAATATGCTGATGGAGATAGTTGTGCCATTCCAGCGTGTTTGGGGAGGGACAATCAACAACAATCTCTATTTTTTCATCTTTATTTAGGAAGATTTTACCTTCAACTTCCTTAATGATGGTATTGATTATTTCAGCTGTCTTTATTGCTTCAACTTTGTTCAGATTAACTCCTACTGAAAGCCTTCCATCTACCTCTGTCGGAGATGTGGCAACGACTGCATAGCTTGTTGAAATTGCTTGAATCTTTGAAAAAAGTTCTTCTCTTTTTTCAGGAGTAAGCATCTTAGAATCTTTGCAGCCTATTTTTTTCAGTTCTTTTCTTTGCTTCTCATCAACCAAGACACCGGCCAGAAGCATAGGACCTATTACTGGACCTCGACCAGCATCATCTATGCCAATAAAAAATTTCATGAGTATCAAAAAGCTCTGGTTTTATAAATTCTACTGAAAAGATTTAAAAGCTCATTTTTCTTTCTCAAAAATTAAAAGAGTTAAAATGAAAATAGTATTATTGGGCAGCCCGGGTGTTGGAAAAGGAACCTACGCTTCTTTTATCAAGGAAAAGTACAAGATTCCCCATATTTCTACAGGGGATTTATTTAGGGAGGCAATGAAAAATGAAACTCCTCTTGGAAAAAAGGCGAAAGAGTATTATGATGCTGGAAAACTTGTTCCAGATGAGTTGACAATCCAGATTCTTAGTGAGAGAATAAAAAGACCAGATTGCAAGGGAGGATTCATGCTTGATGGTTTTCCAAGAACACTGGCCCAGGCAGATGCCTTGGAGAAGATAGCTAAGATAGACGTTACAATTAATTTCTTCGCATCTGACAAAGTAATTATGCAGAGACTTGGTGGCAGGATAATATGCAAGAATTGTGGGGAGATATTCAATACAGTTAATAGAAAACCGAAAAAATCAGGTATCTGTGATAAATGCGGTGGAGAATTATACCGGAGGGCAGACGAAGTGCCTGAAATAATTAAAAAGAGATTGGATACTTATCATCAACAGACAAAACCTTTAGAGGAGTATTATAAAAAGAAAGGAATTTTAAAAAATATTAGGGCAGAAACAGATATGAATGCTTCAACATTCAAAGTAGATATTCTTGATAGGATTGATGAAGCTCTTTCTAGTTTAAGGTGATGGTGAAGGTTCTTCAAGCGTAACAACATCTCGACCAACGCAAAGAAGTGCGTAGTTACGAAAAATATCACAAACTCTATTTAGGTGCGCTCTTGTTTTTCCTTTATAATCTGTTAAGTTTCCTGCCAAACCTCTTGCGGTAGTTGAGGCTGAAACCCATGCCGCGTTTCTGTCTCCTTCCATTATATGTTCCCCAAGGCGTTTTAATCTTACTTGAAGAGTCTGTCCATAATCATGTCTTAGACCGCCGTCTACTTCGGGAATCTCAGAAAGTATTCTTAATTCTTCTCCAACAGTTCCAGTGAGAGAGAGATATAACTTCTTTAGTTCTGCGGTACTAGTTTGTACTTCTGCCATGTTGAGATAAGGGAATTTTTGTTTTTAAATCTTTCTATTGTAACTACTAAACAATGATATATTATAATTACGTATCTTTTTAACTAGAAAGAAATCTCCAGCCTTTAGGCTGGGGTGCTGAGCACAAGATT
>CAYZTH010000038.1:0-4699 GCA_964481435.1 Candidatus Woesearchaeota archaeon | reverse complement strand
CCTGCTGAGCCGCTTCTTGGTCCTGTTCCGTCTTTATTTGGCATTTTTAACCTCCTAAATAATTTAATTAGTATATTATGAACATATGCTCATAACTATTTAAATGTATCGTTTAGAAATAGATTTAAGTTAATTATTCTCTAGAATTTTCTGCCACATGAAACTAAAGTATGATCACGATACTCTCTACCAAAGAACTATGAATCTATAATTCCCAGAGCTTTTTTTGAGTCTCTTCAAAATCACAGAAAGATAAAACGCTCCCACCGAACTAACTCCTCCGGTAATAATTTTATTTTTACAGGATTTTAGAGATAGCAAGAAGAATAAACGCAATGACCATCAAGATAAAAGAGTGCTTTATTCCTGCTTTTATTTTTCCCTCTCCAAGCTTTCCTGTAACAAGTCCTGTGAAAAATGCTTCAACAAAGATTAAGATGAAAAAAGCCCTGTCCACAATATCTGAAGAGCCAGCAACACTCCCTGAAAAAGATTTTGATATCAAAGGAAGGAATTTTATCTGGACAAAAATCATTATAACTAAAAATATCAAGAAGATAATATACCCCTGAACAATCAGGCCATAGACACTTGAAGATCTCTCTTTCTTTATATCCTCAATCTTTGAGACACTCTCAACAACTGAATCCAAGACTAATCCGATGTCTCCCCCAGAACTCTCAGCCTGGATAATCAAGGCGATTGCCCTGGAAATTACCCTATTGTTTATATCATTCGAGAAAGTCTGCAGTGCCTGTTTAACTGGAATCCCTAAAGATACCTGATTTGCAAGTTTCTTGACATAGGCGGTCAAAGAACCATACTCTTTATCAGCCACATTAATTATGCTCTTAGAGATGGGCGTTCCTGCTTTTACAGATTCTACTAAATTTCTAGAGAACTCCAAAAAAAGATCTTCTTTCTCTTTTTCCCTAGATTCTTTAGTCAAAAAAGATACTAAAAAAGGCGCAACTGCAATTATGACGGCTATCCCAATAGTTATGAAAAGATACTTAGAAGTCATCAAGAAGAAAAATGCTGCGGCTATTATCAAGGCCGCTATCACAATTGAAATAATTTTTAGTTTCATTTTAAAGTTCAGGCTGAGTTAAGTGTAATAATAACAGGAATAATATGTTCAGGGCAACAATCGCAATGATACCCACATTTGAGATTAAAGACAAAGAGAATCCCCCAAGACTCTGACCGATGCTTCCCATAAAAGATAGAACTAACATCAAAATCAACGGCGCAGCAATCAATAAAGCAGTATAGACATCGGAATACATTCCTATTATCACAGAGTATCTCTCTCTTGCAAGCTTGTAATCGAGCATCATATCTCTTGATTTTTCATGAATGTAAGAAGTAAGATCTCCTCCAGACAAAACAGTTGTAGCCATTCCATTCAAGAATTCTGAAAATTCCCTACTGCTTGATAGCTTTGCAACATTTCTTAATGAGGTGGTTAGATTATATCCGTAGAGATTCATCTGATTAACTACTTTTTTCATCTGCTGACTGAAAAGTTTATACTCCGAAGCCCTGGCCATAATATAGAACATCTTTGAAGGCTCAATCTTACTCGAGGCTATAGCCGCCATATGTGCTAGGGCAAAAGGCAGCTCATTTGCCATCTTTTTAGAGTTCGATGATGCCTGAGTTTTTGGATAATATAATAAAAAGATAAAAAAGACAATTCCAACCCCTATGGCAATAGCGAGATTCCGGATAATAAAGAGGGGTTTTCCTTGAGAAAAGATTAGAGCAATAGCAACAAGTATCAAGAATGCAATCAAACATATTCCTAAAATAAGAGAAACATAAGAATTCACAATATAGGGCATATCTGCTTGTTTCAAATCCTTATCTAAAAAGCCAAAAGACCTTGAAAGAGGTTTTGCTATTCCTCTGAACAACCTAGCACATACAACCGAGAACCTTGAAGGCATTCTACTTTTCTCATCAATCAAGTCCATATCTTTTTTAGGACCTTTTTTCAGATTTGATGTGACTTTAATTTCCTTCAAAAAATTTGATTTATCCTCTTTCTTGACAGCAACATACCCTTTAGAAGTTGAGATTCTCTGAATATTTTTCATCTGGGGAATTTCTAGTTTTTTTCCAGGCACACCACTATTTATGCTCATTATCGCGGAGACTCCTTCAGAAAGCATCTCAATCTGATTCAGGAGATGCTTTGCGGTATTCTCTAAGAAATCTCTTTCAGCTGGACTCGCATCACCATAGCTTGAAAACAGATTGCTTAATTCAGAAGATATCTTTTCTTCTTTCTCAACATTCTCTCTTAAAAGCTTTATTATTTCCATCTTAAGACTTTAATTTCTTCAGATTCTCTTTAATCTCCTGATTTATTTTTATAATCTGGCTCCTAGCCCTAAGAATGTCCTTCTGGTCTTTTGAGTCTATCGCATTCTCAAGAGAGTCTATACTTTCTTTCATTGTAGAAATAAGCTGTGACAAAAACAAAATCTTTTCTTCTTGTATCATTTTTAAATTATTATTTCATTCATTAATCTATTCTTTATACGCCGCTTTGACAATACCCCTCTTTGATTTGCACTTACATCACTCTTTAATCTTAAGTTTCTTCAAAACATCTTCTGGATTTTTATAATAAGAGGTAATTATCTTCTGCAACTCATGAAAATCAGTGATGTTTCTCTTGAATAATTCATAGAGTATCTTGCTCCTTATCTCAAATTCTTCAATCAATTTCTCTTGATCAATACCATATCTCTTGGATATCTTTTCAAATGCTTGACTTGCAGTTTTAAAATAGAAATTGTCTTCTCTTGGATTCCATTTAAAGACAGTATTTGTCTTGATTTTAGTGCTCGATTCAATATCAACCACTTCGACAACTTCTTTTAATCTTCTTCCCTCCTGCTTCTTAAAAATAGAGTGCTGCATAACCGCAACAACATCTAGAACATTCAACAAAGAAGGACTAAGATTAATTGGCGGAGTCTCAAGCCTCCTAATAACACTCTCAACAGAATCTGCATGTATAGTTGCCATGCTTGGATGCCCTGATGCCATCCCCTGAAAAAGAACATAAGCTTCTTTTCCTCTGACTTCTCCAACAATAACATAATCTGGATTCTGCCTGAAGCTCTCTTTCAATAAGGTAAACAAGTCAACCTCTCCCATTCCTCCAAGACCGCTCCTCGCTACAGATGGAAGCCAGTTCTCTCTGGGCAATTGAAGCTCTCTTGTATCCTCAATTGAAACAACTCTTGCTTCAGGAGGAATAAAAAAAGCTATCGCATTCAACAGCGTAGTTTTTCCAGAACCTGTTCCACCAACAATCAAAACATTACACTTATACTGCATCAATATCCAAAAATAAGCCAACATTTCTGGACTAAGGGTATTCGAGCTCAAAAGTTCTACAGGAGTGATAGGGACTTTTGTGAACTTCCTAATTGTAAAAGTTGGTCCCTTACTTGAGATATCGGTCGTATAAGTCGCATTAACCCTAGATCCGTCAGGGAGAGTTCCATCTAATATAGGGTTGGAATAAGAGACATATCTTCCTGATTTTTGAGCAAGCTTCTCAACAAAACTAGCAAGCTTAGAAAGATTATCATAAGAAACATTTGTCCTCAAATTCCTGAATGCCCGATGAACAATGTAAATAGGAGAATTAATTCCATTGCATTCTATATCTTCTATGAAATAGTCTCTTAACAAAGCCTCAATTTCATTGAAACCTATAAAATCTCTGTAGATATAATAAAAAAGTCTTGAATACGATTCTTGCTCAACACTTTTTCCAATCTCATCTAAAACAACAGTCAACATCTTATCCAAATAAGTCATGACTCCAGCAGGATCTTTGCTTGAAACAATCCCCACATTAATCATCTCAGTCATGGAGTTCTCAACTTCTTCAAGAAGCTCTCTCTCCTCCTCCGCCAACAACGGTTCTTCAACTTCATACACTAATTCGCCTATTTCAGAATTCCAGTATATGTGACACGAAACATGGGGCACTATCAAAGCATAACGAACATTTATCTTGGTTTTATCTAGTTGCTTCATCAAGGTAGGAACAGCAGGATTTGTATTTATCATAGCATGCGGAACATCTAACCCGCCAGATTTCTTTTCGCCCTTACCTTTTTCCTTTTTTACACTTTTAAATTTAGGAACATCTAATGCCATTTTTCATCCTCTTTTTTATCCAATATAAAAGAAATTACTAATTAAAAAACCTTTGTCTTAAACTTTATTAACCTAGATTTATATTCATATTAAAGGAACCCAAATGAACAAGTATATTCAAGAATATCAAAAAATTGTCAGCACCGTAGTCAAAAAGTCCTTTCCCTCCTTAAAGAATAAGAAAATAAGGATTATAGAATATGGAATTCTAACCGGCCCTTATTATTTTTTCACATCTGGTTTTGAAGCATATCTTTTTGGAACTCATCTCGTCGGCTTTAACATAAAACTAAGAAAATTGAAGGATTCAAAAGAAGAAGTCTTGAATGCGCTAATTGCCCATGAACTTTGCCATGCAGAAGATCATGAAAAATTTAAGAATGATATAGAGATAATTATTCATTGTATAAAATATGCAATTAGTCAGATTTCTGGCAAGTCTTATTGCAGAATAACTGAAAGAAAAACAGACATTCAAACCATAAAAAAGGGCTATGGAAAAGAATTA
>CAYZTH010000037.1:0-4810 GCA_964481435.1 Candidatus Woesearchaeota archaeon | reverse complement strand
TAATCTTGTGCTCAGCACCCCAGCCTAAAGGCTGGAGATTTCTTTCTAGTTAATGCATCGGAACATTTCTGAATCTTCCATCGCTTGGGCAAACTACTTTGAACCTTCTTACATTCTTTCCAGTATTTCTCCCTCTTCCAGTTATCTCTAAGAAGTTAACCCCTGGTCCGCCATAAGGTTTCTTTCTGCCAGATGCATCATAAGACTGAACTTTATTGCCTTTTGCTTCTTCCTCCCTAATGAACTTCGCCAATTCAGGATTCGACATTATTCTGTCCCACATTCTCTCAGATTTATTTGACTCAACAGTTTTTTCTTCTTCTTTTACCCCTACGTGCTGCTGAACATATTGATATAAACTCAAACTCTCAACAGCCTGCGCTTGTCCATACACCGAAGGCTTCAAAGGGATTAGTGTTTCAGAATAATACTCACTATCTGAAAAAATAGCTATAACCCTCAATTTTGTAGTATCAAAATCATTAACATTCACCAAGATCTTTTCAAGGTTCCACATTGCATTCGCATAAGAAAGATATCTCGAGCTTCGTCCATTTGTAAAAACCTCTGTAGTACATACCCTATTAGGGACCCTAAGCAAAGAAGCAAACCCCAATGTTCTTCCTACCAAACCCTTGCCAGCAAGGCGAGTAGTATCAACTGCATTTATACTTAATCCAAAAGCAACAACAGTATCATAGGGAGGATAGGGGCAATCAAAAAAAACAGTGGGAACCCAATTAGTAGCGGGATAAACTTTCCTTGCGACAAAATTTTTTATAAAAAAGCGATAATTTGTATCCTCCGTAGCTCTTCCGTAAATATTTAGAGTATCAAAAGTATCAAGTACAGGATTATATCTCATAAAATCAGATAGGTACATATTTTGAGTATTTCCTTTTGTACTATCTGTATCTCGAATACCGCGAGGAGTTATTCTTGCAAGAAAAGCATCACAATATTCTGAAACAGCGGAGTCTGGAATGACCCTATCAATTGAACCAAAAGCTTGTCCCTGCAGGGAAATGGGGGTCGCAGAAAAAGCACTTAACGCTCCTGTTAGAAGTAGTGCTCCCACTGTACTCTTTCCCCTTGAATATGCCATAAAGATAAAAAACAAGACCCTTATTTAAACTTTTCCAATTATCATTATGCAGTAACAACTAAAATAGGATATAGAGATCATACACTAATTTTTTGACTGGACTTACTTATGCTCTTTCCATCACAAAAAACTTCAAAACCAACATCATAATCCCCTTTGTTTAATAATATTCCAAGGGTTTCTAAAGAAAAAGAATATTCTCTATCTTTCTTATCTGATTTTTTCAGCAAATCCTCTAGGCTCAAAGTATAATCATATATTGTTTTATTTTCAGAGAAAACTGAAATATATGTACTACAATTCCCCACAATATATCCTTCATCGAGGGATACTTCAATAAAACCCTGCAAGAGATATTTGGGTTCTCCTATAACCACCCCAGTCAAAGAATTCCACGAATTTCTTGTTTCCGAAAAGAATGAATCAGCTACTCTTGGAGAAACTAAAAATAATAAAACAAAAAAAACAATAGTTACAACCGGCAAGATAAACGGCCTAACATCAAATTTTCTATTCTTATTTTCTTTCATTTTTTATATATACTCTTATTATTATCTTTTTCAATTTATCTTTTTTTATTTTTTTGTTTTTTGTGTACCCTCATCTTAAAGTACAAGAACCATGCCAGGTTAATTAAGAAAAGTACTACAATAAGAGAAATCAGCCAGAAGTTAGATTTATTAGATGCCCCTGCACCAACTACATTTGCAGTCAATCCAACAACTTCAACATCCAACCTATCACTCCTGACCTTTGCCATTATGCTTCTCTCATCTGTTTTGTTTAGATAATTCAAAATAATTCTCCCGCCATAATCCCCCTGCTCCACGCCAACAGTATCCCAATAAGCAAGCAAAATCTCTTTAGATAAAGGAGGAAAGTTAACATTCGCAGATCTTGAATCTGCCAATGCCGTCCCCCCTTCACTATAAAGCAGAAGATTTGCATAAACATCATTTATGGATGAGGCCCATCTACTCTGTGCAGTTAATATAAACTTAGCAATCCCACCCAGCCTAAAATCCTGAACAAGAACACTGAGAATATCTATTCTCATGCTACCAACACTAAACATCTTATCAATTGAAGCTATGCTACCATCATAGACAATCTTTGCTCTTGCAGTATATTTTCCGGCGTCAACATTTGCTTTCCAATCTATCACAAAATCTTTTCTTTTACTATTCGCAATTTCTTTTGTATCGCTTGTAAGTTCGTCAATCACTTTTCCGCTATCATCTATAATATCCAATTGAACATAGGCTCTCCCAATCTTCTGACTTCCCAGGTTAGATACACCAATAAAAAATTTCGTTGTTTCATTTACCTCTGACTCTTGGATATCCATTCGAGACTCAATATACTTACCCGGATAAGGAACCTGAACATAAAACTCGCTCGCAACAGCAACTGTCGCTGAAACAAGGGTGCCAGATTCCTCACTAAAAGGAATTTCCATTGCGACAATTCTTGCTTCATGAATCCCTGGCTCATTGAGCATATCCGGAAGCTTAAAGTTATACGATGTCTGCTTTTCATAATCGTTTGATTTGAAATTAAATATTTTTTTCTCTAATTCCACAGAACCATTCAGTTCACCATAGACCTCAATTGCAACTTTCATGTCCTTATGTTCATTGTTTATAATCTTAAACACAACTTGCCCTTCCCTGCCTGGGCTGAAATCAAAAACTGCTCTACCCGGAGTTATCCCAAGAGCCAAAACACTCTGGACAGAAGATATCAACATCAGCAAAGCTATTACTATCAAAAATACTCCCCAAAACTTATTCCTTGATTTATTCTGTTTCATTTTATTTAAATTTAATCATAAATTTAATTATTTGAAAATTTTTTCTAATTTTCATTTTTGCTTAAATCCGTTTGATTTACATGGCCTGATTTATCATCAAACTCAGATGCCAAAGCCAAATCTCCCTCCATTTCATTTGATTCGTTGATTTCTAAAACTGCTTTATTTGTTAACCCCATCTTCCTAAAAAACTCTACGAGGATTTGAACATTTCCGGTATTCTTTATTCTTCCATCCTTCTTGATAATGGAAACCTCTGAATCAATACTAAACTCATTAACCATCCCGCCATCTGGAATCTTCCAATAATACTTTCCAGATTCAAGATTTAATATCTCTCCTTTTCTCACTTCCCCTGGATGCACAAAATCAGGATTATCATCTAAAAAAGCATGCCCCGACAATCCTGCCCAATCAAATCTTATCTCTCTTGAATTCGTATGGGTATCATTAATCGGAGATAAAGGAATATTCACAAAGAAAATCATAAATAAGACTAAAGCCAAGGCTAAGAAAAATGCAATAACTAAACCAAAATTAAATATGTTTTCTTCGGCTTTCATTTTATTTTTTATCTTTCATCTTTTTCTTGGGATTTGCGAATGGAAATACAAAATACTCCCTACTCAGGATCATGGATATAGTATCCTGTCAAGGTGACTATACTAGACTTAACGCCCGCGGATTCATTGCTTGGAACAGTCACGTTTATATCCATCTCACTCCGATTATTTCCAGAGGTATAATTTAGTTGTCTGATTGTGGTCGCATTACTGACAGGAATCTGTGCCCATGTCGTCTGGCTTGAGCTCCAATTAAATGAACTCCAGGTAAGATATTTGTCAATCTTAAACACATAATAATCTGAAGGTGCATCAATTGCATCCCACAACAAGTCTATAGAGGATAAATTCACATCCGCATAACAATTTCCATCATTTTGCAGAAGCAATGGATACGGATTATCAGTTGTTGTATCATTCTGCTGTCCGTTTATCATAGAACCAAAATTAACAGTATTATTTATCAGAGTTAGCATGACCTCTGAATCTATGAATATTGTCCTTGAACTAGACCAAGTACTCGACCACTCATATCCATCCCAAGCAATAACTTTCCAAGTATAGTTGTCGCTATAATCCCCAGCTGAATACAGATTCTTGAATTTCTCGCCCTGAGTCAAAGTATAACTCGTACCATTGTTAGTTATATTCTTTAGTTTTATATCTGCAAAATCACAAGTAGAAGAAGCGCAATTTGGAGTTATATTCAATTCAGTTGTGATTGTATCCCCCTCAGAATCGCTTAATCCTGTCCAAGAGAATTCAGGAGTCCTGTTTGTGGTATGATTCAAATCAGCCGGGCTAGAAAGCACCAGAATATCAGGCTTTGCATTCTCTCTGAATGTTCTGGCATCAGTTGAATTTACATTTCCTGATGTATCATTTGCATAAGCTTGATACCAATATGTTGTTCCGTCCACTGTTGATTTTGTCTTTGAACAGAAAACACTAGTTCCACTTCCTTCTTTAGTCATTGTTTCATTCACATATCCTCCGCCAGAGTCCCAAGATAACAAGCAAGTATCAATATTATTTGTTCCATTCACAGAAACATTTATTGTTACAGAATTCGCAATCTGTCTTGAACCATTATTTGGTGTTGGATATGCATAAGACAGGATTATAGTATCTCCTCCTAAATTCAAAGTAATAAAAACTGGGTTTGGAACTACTTTACTTTGTGTCAAATTAATTTGTTTAATATCTGTAACTCCAGTATAACTTGCATTGAAAGTATAATTTGTATCAAAATACATTGCTGTTGAATTTTGCATATATTCTCTTAAAGTTAATCTTGGAGTTAGACCTAAAACATTTGTCAAACTTGTA
>CAYZTH010000036.1:0-5934 GCA_964481435.1 Candidatus Woesearchaeota archaeon | reverse complement strand
ATCTTGTGCTCAGCACCCCAGCCTAAAGGCTGGAGATTTCTTTCTAGTTAAAATGCCTGAAACACTACCGGCAGAAACACGAAGAGATCGAACACTAAGAGTAGCTACGGCATATGCAATTGCAACGGGTGTAAGAGGTATTTCTGGAAGAACAAGAGGATCTAAGAAGCCCTTAGGAAATTTTATTAGACCGGGATTTGATTTAAGTTCTCCCGTTAGAGAACTAAAGAAAACCGGACTGACTGAGATTTGTTTAGATGATTTTGCGGGGGAAAGAGAGGGCCCAGGGGGTTATGCCTTACCTGCATCAAAGAGTTGGTTGTATATTACTTGTGAAGATGACAAGCTTATCTTTAATGTTTCTGATAGGGATGGGAAAAGAGGGAATAATACCCATAAACAACTTATTAGAACAGAACTTTTTCATGCTGGGAAAAAACATGCGGGTACCGTATCTATTAGTGATTTAGAAACAAGGATTGATGGCTTAGTTGAGAATGATCCTTTCTTTGGGAAAGCAGTTCTTCATAAAGACGATGGCGTGGTTTTACTTGAAGCAATTGATGCAAGAGCAAGATCCCAGGGCGTATATGATTCTCGACTTGCGCATGTCGGAAAGAAAGTTGCCAAAAGCCCACATACCTATCAAGCACTAGCGGGATTAGGTCTTGCGGCACTGTTCTCAACACAAGGTCCAGAATTTGCAAATTGGTGGAATACCTGGATTCAACACGGTTTGGGTAAATGGTTATATGATTTAATGAGTGATCAACGTCCACTTAAGGTTTTTGAATCAAGTGGTCTTAAAGTTACGGCGTCTTGGATTCTTGGTGGGGGGCTTGCAAGAGCAGCCGCATATTCTGCAAAATTACCAGAATATTTCAGACAAGAACGAGAAAAAAAAGGGGTGGTTAGGGCACTGGCAGCTTCTTCAGTTTATGTTCCTGGAAAAGTTTTAAATTATAAAGCGGTTGCAGGTGACGCATTAACTGGAGCATTTGTTTCTGTTCTTTTTCCTTTTGTATTTGGGGTTATGTTGAAAGCAGGAGAACTTACAAGCAAGCTAGTTGATGCAGGTTCAACACTGGTTTCAGGCCATCCATTGACAAATACAGTAATTTATGATCCCAAATTTTCTTTGCCTGTTAAACAGACAAATGGGGATATTATTCAGGTTCCATTTAAATACACTGTCGATGCTTTTGTAAAATCCTGGTGGATTTGTTTTGGTCCAGCATTTTCTGGCAAAAAATTATTATTCCCTGCAAAACATGCTTTTCAGAGATACATGGAAGACAGTGGCGGTCCTTTTAGAACCCTTTATAGGCCTTTTGTAGAAGCAGGAAAATCTTTTGGTAGACTTCGTACTGCGATGGGCAGTGAGGGGGCTAGTTTAGACGTTGTTGGGAGACATCTGCTTGGTGAAAGAGATAGATTTACAGGATATATGGCGGATCTTTGGACAAGGAGTTACACTGATCCGAAAACAAGGGAGGGCGTCCTTCGAGGAGACGGTACACTAAAGAGTTACTGGGCACCAACAGTCCACTCAACAACAAGCGCTTTGCCTGGGCCTTACGTAGTTCCTTGGTCTGCAGCTGTTGCATGGACAATGCCTTTTTGGCTTAGTTTGTATGGCATTATTTCTGGAGGGAAACCAAAAGACATTTATCAAGACAGAGTTAGCCCACGAAGTTATAACGTTATGACGGGAAAAGCAACAGCAACTGCTTAGAATTTATCCTTTCTACTTTAGAAATCTAAAAATATTTTCGCGCTTTATTTTCTTTCATGCGCTTCTTTTTTCTACTTACATAGAGCGTATTTACTCTTGTTCAGAAAATTCTTTTATTGAGTCGAAGTTCTCAACAATCAATTTTGCTTTGGCTTTTCCAAAGCTAAAAGGAAATTGATCATTATCATCTTTTTTTAGCTTGATGATTTTGTTTCCCTTGAACTCGCTAAATTCTACTTTTGACATTTTTTTGTTTTCCTCTTTTGTTTTTATTTTTTGTTTAATTAAAATTCATACAATTTTATTTTAGACAGAAGTCTTTTTTAAATGTTTGTGTCAGTTGGTTTAAATAAAACTGGCAGACATGATCTTTTTTCATACAAGACCGGGAGATTAGGACGAGTATATTTTGGATAGTATCTACAATCATAGTAATCATCTCGGACATTGGTGATGCATCTCATCCTTGTTCCATTACCTGAACAAGAGCAGTAGCCCATGAAAACCCCTGCCTTAGAATCAACTTGTATATTTTCTCCACCTAGTTTGTGTCTCACAAAACCACATACTGGCTTTAACTTATCTATCTCTTCGTTACTAAGATGCCCATTTGGTTTTTTATCTGGTTCTCTTTTAGGAGTTTTGGGGTTTTTAGGGGTAATTATTGTTCTCTCTAAATTAGGTAGAATTCTACGGTTAAATCTAGTCTTCACCGCCATTATCCGTCTCTTTTTAATCGCCGCAATTTAATTAATATCACTAGACATCCAAAATAAAATACTCAAGCCCATCTCTGAGCAGTTTTGCTTCCCATATTTATCGCAACTTCTGGGAAATTGACCTTGTAGCAGTTAATCTTTTGAAATTCTCTCATATATCTCTCAGATTCTTGGAATTTCTCGAGGCTCTTTACTTCTTGGACTAGCCTGCCTAAGTAGTTAACAAGTTTCTCTTTCATCTCTTCTTCTTTTTCAAGCTTTAGATTGCTTGATTTCTTGACTTCTGATATCAAGTTCAAGACAAAACTCAAGTTGTTCTCAGCAAGTGGAAATTGTTTGAATATCTTTGTCTGCTTTCCATTGGCTGTGTATTTGAAAGAAAGATCAAGAAGTTTCTGGCCCATGCCAAGCTTCTCTACTTTAAGCTCATCTATAGTCACAAATTGAGGTTTTATTATTTCTGACATCTTGATTAATTTTGTATGCTATTTATTATAGTTTTATGCGCTTTAGTTAGTATTAATGCGCTTTTTTACGTCATGTTACCCTTTTTATAATAGATTATGATTAGTTTTCTTTTTAAATTTATCTGTATTATTGTATCTATATGCGAGTATATCTTTTATCATCGAAATACTTAAAATATGAATCTATTCCTATTCTCATGGAAGAAGAGAAGGGGGAAAATAAAGTAGAAGATAGTCTAGGTAAGATTCCTTCTGGTTCAATTGAATTAGATGAATGGCTTAATGGGGGATATGACCGAGAGGTTATAACTGTGTTTTATGGGCCCGCTGGAAGTGGGAAGACAAACTTATGTCTTATTGCTGCTGCTGAACAAGCAGCTATGGGCAAAAAGGTAATTTTTGTTGATACTGAAGGAGGTTTTTCAGTTGATAGATTGAGGCAACTTGCAGCATTTGATGTTATGAAGAATATAATCCTCTTGAAAGCAACAACTTTTGAGGAACAGAGAGAGTGTTTTAATAAACTTCTTGACTTGCTAAATAAAAATATCGGTTTGATTGTGATTGACTCACTTGTTATGTTATATCGATTAGAACTTGGAGATGCTTCGAGTGAGAAAGATTTTGATAAGATTCAAAATATAAATAGAAGTCTCGCAAGGCAGCTTAGAATTCTAAGTGAGATTGCAAGGAAAAAGAATATCCCTGTTCTTGTTACAGACCAAGTCTATGGGGGCTTTTTGAGTCTGGAAGAGATTGATGAAGGGAAGAAAAAGCAGATGAACATGGTCGGAGGAGATATCATAAAGTACTGGAGCAAGTGTATAATTGAGTTAGAGAATCTTGGACATGGGAGAAAGAGGGCTATTCTAAGAAAACACCGACATCTTCCTGAGAAAAGATTTGAATTCGAGATAATTGATCAAGGGATTAGGAAGAAGAAAGGATTTTTCAGCTAGGAATTTTGATTTCTTAAAAATTAAACTGAAACTTCACTCACAATATTAACGTGGTTTGGATAGGTTGCGCGGCATTCATTTACTTCTGGGAATAAATCCTCAACTTGTTCTATAGCTCTTCCTAAATATCTCGCTGGATTCAGGAGTTCTGCTTTCTTATCCAAGTCAACGGGAAGTCCTCTTTTAGCTAAATCCTCGAGCATTCTTATCGGTCTCCCTTTTCTCATATCCCTCTTTGCTTTTATCGCAACTGCCCGAATAGCTTTGTAGACTTTATCTCTATCCATCTTTTTTTTAAGAGCAGCATTAAGCACGTGCTCTGATACAAAGAAAGGCATATATTGTTCCAATCTTTTTCTTGCTACGTCTGTGTAGACTGTGAAACCCTCTTGTTCTTTATTTGATTTTGTGAATGTACTTAGCATCAATTCGAGAATAGAGTCTGTTGCCAAGAAATCATACTCTGTACATCTATCCATTGATGTTGAGCCGATTTTTGTCCTGCATAGGCTGTTGCATCTTTCAGAATTTTTTGGATTTCTTTTATGGGGCATTGCACTTGAACCCTGTTGATTTTTTTTGTATGGCTCTGATACTTCTAAGTCCCTTTGTAGGAGCCTTATATCTACTGAGGTTTTTCCAGCTGCAATAGCAATCTGATTCAGTCGGGTATTAATTAGAGCGTCAAGCGAAACTCCAGCATATCTTTGTGGTTTGTCTAGTAGGTTTTCTAGGTCTTGCATAGCAAGCACAAAACCATATGCCCACAGGGATAGTCTTTTTCCATATGTTGTTGGCTGTGCAGCCTGCCCATGTGTAAATCCTATACAAGATGCATTCCGATATCTTACTGCAAAATCATACATTCTCGAGATTGTCGCTGTTGTTTTTTCTGCAACTAAAGATAATCTTTCTTTTTGTAATTTGGTCATTACTTGTTTTTCAGGTTTCTTAAGACCATTTGGATTTTTCAGTAATTCGTCGAGCATATGGTCTATCTGATAGAATGATTCAGTCATTACCACTCGTCTTTGTGCAGAATCATCGAGGCTTCTTTCGAGCCACTGTTGTGAGGCCATCTCTGCTGCTTGGAGAGCCTTAAGATGTATTGCTTCGGCATGCGCTTTTAGGTGCTTTTGTCTTTTTGGACCTGCGATCTTATAGAGTGTTTGGGCAAGAACATCAATCGAGCCAAGAATCTGATAATCAACAATTCTAGGATAGGTCTGACCTGTCTCAGTGTAGCTTGAATCAAATCCAAGTCTTGCAGAGAAATCTGCATCCAAGGCATTAACTTTTCTTTTATCCTTTAATAGGTTAAGATAACTATCCTGAGTTCCGACTGCTCCTTTTAATCCGCGAGCCTGAATCGAGCTGATCCTATGTGTTAATTCTTCTAGAGGAAGCCTTAGGCTTGGATGTCCAAAAGCTAGTCTTCTTAATTTATTGGTTTTTCGTAAAACAAGTTCTAATCCAAACTTATACGATGCAAGTTCAGCATTGTCTGTGATGTCTGCGCTTGTCGCACCCCTATGCAAGATGTTTCCTGCTCCTTTAAGAATTTTATTTGCACTATCTCCAAATTCTCTTCTATAAGCTATGACGTCGTGCTGAGTCACTTGCTCATACTCTTTTGCTACTTGGGAGTCTATTGGAACATTTCTTGCTTCTTTTAGGGCATCAACTTGTTCTCTTGTTATACCTTCAACGCCCATTTCAAGTTCTGACTCAGCTAGAGCAATCCAACAATCTCTCCAGCCCATATACTTTGATTTATCAGAAAGAATCTCTCTCATCTCATTAGAGCATGCATGTCTATAATCCCTCTTAGTATCAATCGTGCATAATTTTCTCATCCTAGAACTTGCATATCTCCCTGTCCAAGGACTTATTGGTTTTACTACTTCTTGAACTGCTAATCTAGCCATTTTTATTTACTTCTGAGATATATTTAAAGATTATTGCAAAATAAGACATAATTGATTTTATTTCAATTTTTAGTGTGTAGGTTCATGACATTTGTCACCCCCTAGAATAATTTGCTAAAATCAAAA
>CAYZTH010000035.1:0-6322 GCA_964481435.1 Candidatus Woesearchaeota archaeon | reverse complement strand
AAAGATGATTCTATAGGGAATTTAAATTGTAGCATCTATATCAATTCCATTTTAAATAAAACAAATTCTTCCACAGAAAATAATACCCTAACAAACTTTTTAGTAGAAGGAATTGCTGAAGGAAATTATTCATGGTATATCGCCTGCTTTGATTCTGCTGGAAATGGAAATGTCTCTGAAACAAGAAATTTTACACTAACAATCGCCCAACCCCAAGTAGTGTTTAATTATCCGGGTAATAGTCAGTATATTAATAATGTAAACTCAGTTTTACTTAACTACACTGTTTTTGATAATGATTCAAGGATCATGACTGTTTGGCTTTATGGCGATGATTCTTTGTTGAATACTTCTGAAAATATTGCGAATGGGACTCAGTTAGTATATAACTGGAGCGGACTCAGTTTAGGAGAACACAATTGGTCAATAAAAACAGGCAATGGTATCAAAAATTCAACACAAGAATATAATTATTTCAACTTGATTAACCTCACAATAAACTGTGAAGCAGGAGGGGATTATCTTGAAAATCCCACTGTTTTGGTTCAGGGTGCAATCAGCGACAACAGTGGATTGGTTCTATTAAGTTTGCAGATAGTTAATATTTCTATTTACCGCAATTCCACAGGTGATTTGATTATATCATCAAATACAACCACTGAATCAAATGGTCTATTTACTAGCATATTCACTGGACTCGGAGTCGATAATTATACCGCCTATGCTACAGTTTCTTATTCAGGAATTACTGTGAATAATTCAGATTCATTTAAAATTTCTCTTGGTTATGAGAGCGGATATGCTGCGGGCCTCATTGCAGGTAATGAGAGCGGTTATATCTTGGGACTTAATGAGGGAAACATTACTGGCTTTAATCTTGGAAATACCACCGGTTTTATATTCGGAAACATAACTGGTTTTGAGTTAGGAAACATAACCGGCTTTAATTTTGGAAACATAACCGGCTTTATTCTCGGAAATGAAAGCGGTTATATCCTCGGAAACGCAACGGGTTTTACACTTGGAAACATAACCGGCTTTATTCTCGGAAATGAAAGCGGTTATATCCTCGGAAACGCAACTGGTTTTGATTTAGGGAATGCAACCGGCTTTACACTTGGAAATCTATCTGGCTTTATTCTAGGAAACCTGTCTGGATTTTATTTCGGTAATCAGACAGGTTATGAGAGCGGATATGCTGCGGGGTATAATGCTGGTCCAGCATCTTTTGTCTTGGATAAGATTGCGAGTCTTTACGAATTAACAAATAATACTATTACCTATAATATTACTTTAAGGTTAACGAATAAGGGTAGAAGTAATGTAACAAATGTAACTATCAGTGACATAGAATACCCTGGCTTAAGCCTTGATTTAGGGAATATTAGTCAGGGAGAATCTGTCTCCAGAAGTTACCTGCTTAATTTTAATAGATCCTCTAAAATCTATTATAATTTAACATCTATTGCCTTGGTAGAAGGGATAGATCTCTCTTCAAACTCAACAATCTTTGCAAACTCAAGCCCCATTAACCTTACTATTCCTTCAACTGAATCAGGACAACAGCTTACCTTGATTAAAAATGCTTATTTTAATTCAGAGAACACGACACGGGTGAATTATACATTAACAATTGAAGTTGTTAATTCTGGTGGAGAAGATCTTGAAGATATAACTCTATTAGACTCTGACTTAAGTATCAATACTCTAATTGATTTAAACAGGAGTCAAAAATACAACTATTCGAACTTCACAATCATAGAGAAAGAAGCATCTAATCTAGAGTACCTTTTTGTTAAATCAACCGCAACTGTTAATACCGTGACCTACAGCTCTAATCAAATCAGAATAATCATCCCAGGATACGGGGGTCCAGCAGATGCCATCGTGTATGCTCCACCTTCTGTACAAATATCAACAAGTTTTAATACCATCATAAAAGTGGTAAATCAAAATCCAGACATTGGGCAAGACTTCGTAGTTGATTACTGGATAACAAATGAACCGGAAACAATAAATTACAGTTCAGGACAACAGACCCTGTATATTGGTTATTCAAACGAGATTAATTTGACTGCCACATTAACTTCTCCGTCCAATACCGGAAATTATAAGTTTAAGGCACTAGTAACTTGGGTTGGAGGAACTGCTACCTCTTATGATTCTTTTGAAGTATTTGGAGGAACGACTAATGAAACGATAGTACCTAGTGGAGGAAAAATGAGCACGGAAACGAAAGAAGAGACAACAGAAGAAATAGTTTGCAATAGGCCCTATATACGATATGGAAAAGAATGCTGTTTGGATGAAAATAACAATAGCCTTTGTGACTCAGATGAACCTTCAAAGAGTTTGGAAAACAAAACAGAGTTTAGTCAAAAAATTGAAGAATCTCCAAAAAAAGGATTAAAATGTCTCCCAATTATCCTTCTAGCAGTTATGCTGGTTTTAATAATTCTGTTTATTTTGAAAAAGATAACCCGGAAAAATTCCAAAGATATAACAAAGTTAAGGAATATAATCGGAAAAGAGGTTTATGCAGAAAATGGGGAAAGAATAGGAAAAATTAAAGAAGTTTATATTGAAGAAAATAAGGTCTATGGTTGGCTAATAGAACCCTCTAAAAAATTAACAAAAAAGACAAAAAAGAAAAAGATTTTGATTTTAAACAAGAACGTTAAGTCCATAGGTGAAATTATGGTGGTTGAAGAGAAAGTAGCAGAGCATTTGGATAATTTTACAAGTTCCGAGATAATTTAATTATTACAATAATTTAAACATCCTACCTCCTTTAGGAGCATTTCTTTTTTTAACAGAGCATCAAATTTGGTTTAAAAAACTAAAGAATTAAAAACAGGGGCACACTCGTGAATACATGGCAGGAACAGTTGAAAAAAAGAAAAAGTTTGATATAAAGAAACAATTAGAAGAAAGAAAGGAAGCAATTGAGATATTACGAAAGAGAAGAAACAAGTGAACAAAGCAGGATTGTCCTTTAATCTGAATGGATAAATGATGAATGCTATTTGTAATGGTTTGTGTCGAAAAGCCCTGCTTTTTTAACGGGCACGATTTTTTTATGATAAACCAAATCTATTTAATCCCTCATTTAGTTAGAGGCGTATGGAATTTGGAAAAGAGTGTGAAAATAAGATATCATTAAACCTATCCCCTTCTAGTATTAACACCTATTATCAAAGCCCCCTCTTATTTTATTTAAAGTATATTGGTAAAGTTCCAGATGACACTCCTGTGCCAGTATGTTATGGACTTTCTGGAAATATAGTTCATGAATGTCTTGAAAAGTATACTAAAAAAGAACTTGATAGGGATGGGGCATATTCACATTTATTAACTAACTGGAAAAAGCAAAATTTACACCTTCATGAGGACATTTATGGCAATCTTCTAAATCCATTGGAATACCTTAATGCCATGATTAGGGGCATGGAAATAATAGATCAACATGAGGACCATATATGTGAAGAAACAATTCTATTTCCTCTAAAAGAAAATGAGAGTATGAAAATAGGAATAAAGGGAATAATAGATCTGCAAGCAATTGAAAAAAAGTGTAAAAAACACGTTATCTTGGATTATAAAACAAGTAATAGCGTAAGTAAGGATAAGAACTTTGAACGCCAAGCTCTGTTCTATAACCTTCTGATTTATAAAAAGAGAAATATTCTGCCTTCGAAAACAAGTTTGCACTATCTCAAGTTGGGTGTTTCTACAGAGTATATCTTTCGTCTAGAAGAAATAGAAGAATTTGAGAGAGAGTTACATCGAATCGCAGATATAATCCTGGGATATGGTGCAGATATTAAAAATTATCCTATTGGTCAAATTGATGATAGGTTTAATAGTAAAAGACAAGCTTGTTTAAGAGAAGTGGAAAGAAGAAAGAACGGGGCAAGAGTATAACCAAACTAGATAACTGTTGCCCTTATTATTTTAACATCCTCTAAAGGCCGATCATTAGAATCGGTTTCAACCGTTGCAATCAAATCTACTACTTCCATGCCTTCTACAACTTTTCCAAAAACAGGATGTTTTCCGTCTAAAAAATTATTATTAACCAGATTTATAAAAAATTGACTTGAACCTGTGTTTGGGCCGGCATTTGCCATGCTTAATGTTCCTCTATTATTCTTCTGTTCACCATTAAATTCATCTTTTATCATGGGAATACTTTTATCCCCATAACCGGTTCCTGTTGGGTCTCCCCCTTGAATCATAAAACCATCAATAACTCTATGAAAGATAACTCCATTGTAAGTTCCTTGTTTAACCAGATTCTCAAAATTTCCCGAAGTTATTACTTGTTCAGGATATAATTCAATTATTATGTTCCCTTTTGTCGTTTCAAGTAAAATTCTTGTTTTTTTTGATTTTTCTGCCATGTTTAAATAAAAGATTCCCCCAATTAATAAAATAATTAAAACAATCGCAGTTATAAGTATTACTCTTTTTTTCATATTCCCTTTAAGAAAAGTTATAATTTAAATCTTCTCTCTAATCAATTAACTTGATTTTGCCAACTGTAAGTTGATGTCCGTGTGGGCTGAACGATTTGTCCGAGAGTCGAAGTGTTCTAGAGACCTAAGCAAAAAACACCAATTTGTTTTTAAAGTCTCATTTTTTATTAAAAACATGGTATTAAAAAAATCTAGTTCGATAACATTAGTTGAATTGCCTGCAACACAGTTTGGAAGATTAGATGGAGAACCAAGTAGAGATGTTTATAGCCTATTTGGTTTGCCTGCAAGAGGGTTGCATCAAATTGCGGGCGTTCTAGAACAAGAAGGCTTTACAGATGTACAAGTAATAAATCCAATTTATCATGGTAGAAATAGAAGACTTACACCAGAAAATTGGGAAAGGATTACCCATTCTGATGTTTTAGGGGGTTCTGCAATAACAAGAACATCACCACAAACCTTGGAATTGGGGGCAAGATATAAGGTTGCTAATCCAAAAGGAATGTTTTGGCTAGGGGGAAGTGATTCAAAATTTAGGGCAAAAGAATATGTAGAAAAAGGTGCAGATATCGTTTTTAAAGGAGAAGCAGAAGAAACTTTGAGAGAAGTTGTTCATGTTCTTCAAGATTCTGGAGATTTACAAAGGGTTAGGGGAATAGCTTTTAGAAACGGTGGAGGGACTGTAGAAAATTTAGATAGAGACTTCATGACGCCCGAACAATTAGCTAGAGTTCATCCAATTTATGATGCTCAAACAATTAAAGGTGTAAAGGCAGGGGTTGTTGAAACTGCAAGAGGTTGCCCTTATGATTGCAATTTTTGTTCTGTTACCCAAAATTATGGAAGTACTTACAGAGTTAAACCAATTGATTATTCTGTAGAAGAATTTAGAAGAGCACTGCAAGCAAATAAAATAGTTTTTGCCACTGCAGATAATTTCGCAGGAAAGATGGATTATACAAAACAACTTTTAGAAGCAATACTACAAGAGGGGTCTATTCGTAAAGATGCTTCCTTACAGATGCAGATTACAGCTGGAGCAACTAAAGACCATAGATTTCTAGAATTAGCTAGAAAAGTTGGATTCAACACAACACATGTGGGTTTAGAAGCTATTTCAGATGCTTCTCTAAAAGCTGTAGGAAAAGCAGCTAATTCCAAGATGAACCAAGAAGCAGTGAGAACACTAAGAGAGTTCGGATTTTGGGTTCATGGAATGTTCACCCCATGGACAGAAGAAGATAATTTTGAGAGCACAAGAGAATTATTAGAATGGGCAAAAGAGAATGTAGATAGTGCCCAATTTTTTCCCGTAACTCCACTTCCAGGAACTCCATTAGATAAAAGAGTTAGAGAAGAAGAAAGAATACTGACAAATGATTTTTCTCTTTATGACTGTCAGCATGTTGTTTATAGAAGAAAAACAGACAAGATAACTCCTTATCAAATGCAGCTACAGGTATACAAGATGTACGAAGAGTTCTATTCTGCCAAAGAATGTACTAGAAGACTAGCAAGAGCTCCAAAAGGAAGGAAAGGAGCTGCATCAGTTATCACCGCATATGCTCTGCTAGGAGGCTTTAAGCAAGTTCTTTATGACGAACAATCTTTGCAGCACCTAGAATTTTTAAGGTCTCTTAAATAAAATCTCACATCCCGTGCGGACGTAATAGCTTCTGTGATATGTGTTAAAGAATCCTCTTAAAAACAGGGTCATATTTCTTAGAAATCTTTTTGCCTTTCGATAAAACCACGATGCTATAAATGGGGTAGTAGTATAATGTGACATTAACTAGAAAGAAATCTCCAGCCTTTAGGCTGGGGTGCTGAGCACAAGATTA
>CAYZTH010000034.1:4311-6546 GCA_964481435.1 Candidatus Woesearchaeota archaeon | reverse complement strand
GACATGGTCACTGCAAGATGCAGATCATGCAATGAAGACCCCTACAGAATATGCACCAAAGAAAGATGCGAGATTCTTGGAAAATGCGTGGCTCTTAAAAAAGAAAATTTCTCAAGTCCAAACATTGTTGGTTTTGATGCATCAAAAGATATAAACTACGAATGTATTCCCGGAGAATGCAAGAACTACGGATTAGTTGCTTTCAAAGTAATAAATGCCACCTGGGCTCTTTCAGATGGAACAACCTCTTCAGATTATACCGAACAAGTTGAATATAGAACTGCACCAAGCAATTTGACTCTAAACCTTAATGAAATAGAATATAACACAAAAGTCATGAACATAACAGTCACAACAGATCAATTAGCCAGGTGTAGATATATAATTGACAAAGCAGGAGCGAAATTCGAAGAGATGACAGACTTTGATAATAATGAATATCCAAATAATGGAGGCACAGAGATGAAACCAATTCCCCAATCCGCGCTCATTCTTTTCGCTGGAGACTTGACTAGAGACGAGAATCATACAATCTTCATAAAATGTTCAAATGTCTGCCCAGACAAAGGGGGAATACATAACCAATACTACGACCATAATCAAGTCAAATTTAAATTCAAACCAAAACCAGATTCACTCTGGCCAGCAATAACCTTCCTTGATCCTCAGAACAATGCAGTCATAAGCAATGAATGGCCAAGACTAAATGTCAGCATCTGGCTAGATGAAAATGGAGTTTGCTATTATGCAGCAAAAAACAGGAACTGGAACATAACTCTGAGCAACATGACCAAAATGGGAGAAGGCAGAACTTGGAAACCTGATCCTTACTACACAACAGAAGATACTCCAGTTATACAAACACGATGCATCCAGGATGAGAACTGTACAGACCTAAGAAAAGATATTTGTACACACTGCTTTATGGAACTAGACCTGAAAAAGGGATTTGATGAAATCAATTGGTCTGTACTTCCTCAAGACTATCAAAACCAATTAGACCAGATGGGACTATATAACACAACAAAGATGTTCAGAATCTCACTAAGATGCCAAGATGCTTCTCAACAAAAGAACACCATGCCTGAAGAAGAAGCCCTGAATTATATAATTATGACAATGCCACCATATAATATAACAATAATAACTCCAGAGAATGATTCAAAGACCTATAATCTTCGACCAGAGATTCAGGTTACCTCTGGTTCAAGAAATACCCAGTGCAAGTACTTGACAAGCACAAAAACAAACTTAATTCCACAATGGGATAAGATGACTTTCATTGATGAGGAAGCTTCAACAACCCATTCAGGCATACATAATGAAACACTAGAAGGAGGAAATTATCCTGGAAAAGCCTACACAATTTATGCCCTATGCAGAGATGAATGGAACATGGAATCAAGAGCAACAGCACACTTCTCAGTGATTGCAGATACAAAAGCCCCAATACTAATCAGGACTTATCACGATGCAGTAGGGGGAAGCTTCTTGATTTTAGAAACAGACGAGATTTCAACGTGTGCTTATACCTATGATCGGTGCAACTTCAACTTCTCCCAAGGAGCTTTGATGATTGGAGAGAATCAAACAATACACTCCGCTTACTGGGGAGAGAAAACTTTGTTCATAAAATGCCAAGATGAATATGGAAACTTCCCAACATCTGCGGGATATACCAAAGATCCTACGTATCCTTGGTGCACAGCAATGCTAAGGCCTTTTGAGATTCCAAGCATCTCACGATAAAAAGGCCTTGATTTTCTTTTAACAAAAACATTTATAATTGATAATTTCTCTTTTAACTAGAAGGGTTCGTAGTTAAGCGGTATAATAGCCGCCTCCAGAGCGGCGGTTGGGGGTTCAACTCCCTCCGAACCCATACTATAATTTTATAAACTTTAAATCTCTCTTAATATATGACGCCTGATTTCACACAGATTCTAGGAAATGTTGCCCAAGAACTAAATTCAACTAACGCTTCCAACATAGTTAATTATGCTCCCCCAAGGATCATGGCAGGAGCCTTTGCAACTATGCTCGCTATTTGGCTCATAGTCATCGTTATTATGGCCCTATTATTCATACTCTGGATTTTCATGATTGTTGATGTCTCAAAAAGGCAATTCAAACTAGAACACGATAAAATAGGATGGATCCTAATCATAGTTTTGACCGGATACATAGGCGCAATAGTCTATTATTTTGCAATCAAAAGGACAGATAAACACTAAA
>CAYZTH010000034.1:0-4211 GCA_964481435.1 Candidatus Woesearchaeota archaeon | reverse complement strand
AATAAATGGAAAGGATAAAAGAACAGAGGGTGCTTGTTTCTGCAATCATTGCGCATAAAGACAAATTCTTGATAATAAAAAGAAGTGCTAGTGAAAAGATTTTTCCCAAAAAATGGGAGTTTCCAAGTGGAAAAGTTGAGTTTGGAGAGAGTTTAGGGGATGCTCTAAAAAGAGAAGTAGAAGAAGAAACAGGGCTCACAATAAAAACCTCTAAATTTCTTTCATCAAGAAGCTACACCTTTGACTATCAAGACGATGAAGGCTATAAAACAAGACATAATATAGAACTTATGTTCATAGTGAGAGTCAATGAAGGGAAGATAAGACTCTCCAAAGCACACGAAGATATTTCATGGGTTAAGCCAGAAGAATCAAAATCCTATGATATCTTTAAAGATCTTCCAAAAATTCTAAAACAAGCAGACGAAGCATTTCTCTAACTATTCTTGCCCAACAAGCCCAGCACGCCTCTCTCTTTCATTTACAACGATGTTTGCCATCCCCACAATATACTGTTTGCATAATCTCTCTCCAAGTCTTGCTCCACCACCAACAATAAATCCATTAGCCAATCGCACATATTCAGAAATATTATCAAGCCCCACTCTAGATGCAACAATTACGGGTTTCCCACTCCACTCTTTATAATTAGTTATTCTGCTTATAGGTACCTTCTTTTCTTCAGGTCTTTTTTTGACCATTAAAGCATCTACCCTTGGAGCAGCAGATGCTGCGACGAGACCACTTTCTATTCCAGCATGAGGAGACTCCGCATATGGCGGCAATACTCCCCCAATAACCACGGCATCAGACTCACTCCTCATTTTTAAAAACGTTTCAGTTTCCAGAGTACGTACAGACTTTCCCTCAATCTCATAGTGGCCCGCAACAATATCTTGTGCAATAAACGGTAATTCATATTTCTCTGCCAAGTTAAATGCTGTAACAAACTCAGTACCTTCAAAATTAGGAAAAATACTTACGCCCAATTTAGTTCTAGGCCTACAGATAGATAACCCGGACAATACTGCTTGAAGAATTTCTACTTCCTTACCTGTTCTTCCATTATTCTCAAGATATACTCCTGATACTGCAGGGCCCCCTCTTTCATCACACATATTGTCAAGTATTCTTACTTCCTCAATCATTTCTGTCGGAGTCCTATATGAATTGCCTGCCCTGGTATAAACCCCTACAAGCATAGGCAATTCTCCTAATACTTCATTAAATCTTGATTTTTCTGCCATGTATTTAACAATAATAATCCCTTTATAAAATTTACTATTATTAAGTTACATAATCATCTACCTTTTTTTAAGAATTCTACTAAATAGTTATACTGCTCGGATTTATTCTCCATTAACCAAAGAGTAAATTCTAAAGGGCTTTGATGTGCTGAATTTGGTGAATCTTTGTGACATCTGGCACAAAGCAAGATGCCATTCTTTGGATCAAATACTAACTGGGGAAAGGTTCTTTTTACGCTATTAAAAGAGACAATATGGTGTGGATGCTTCCTTGGAAATTCTCCGTTTTCTTTGATGATATTTAAATCCCTATTGCATCTTTGGCAAATTCCCCCATCCCTTTCTATTATGGACAATTTCCAAATTTTTAATCGACTTTTGAATTCCTTGGCTGCCTGATTCTTTTGATAACTCTTAGTTAACTTATGTCTTTCTTTGAATCTTTTTAATTTCTCTTTTTTAGTCAGTCTTTTCATTTTTGTATATCTTTTTAATAATATATTTTTTTCTCTTGCAGATTTGTGCCAGAAGGCACGGGCAAGATCGAATTATTAATCAACATTTTATTGCTTTTTTACACTCGTTTATATCTTATACAACAACAATGTATTTAAAACTTTTTTCATGTAAATAAAATGGATACAACAGAATTAGCTACAACTTATTTGATTCATGCTTGGGAAAGCTTAGAATCTAATCCCCTCTTTTCTTTAGCTTGCACAGACCGAGTAATTGCTAACTATGCTGAAGTAGAAAGAATGGGCAATCTTAAAGAATTAGACTCAATAAAACTCTTTTATGAAGAGGCCATAATTCTTAGAGACAGCATTCAAACTCCAAAGATAAGTCTAGAATTATTACTCGCTTAGACATCCTGGGGCAAGATAGTCGTTCTGTGGTTTGCCTTAGCTCTTTCAGCAGCCTTCTTTATCAGATCCTCTATCTTCTTGTTCAAGGCTTCTGGGAGATCTGCTGAAACTCTCAAATCACTGTCTTTTGGTAAGACTTCCTTGATTTTCGACTTAACAATCAGTTCGACCATTTTATGTTTTTCCTAATAAATTTAGATGAGATCTTTAATACCTTCAAAAAATAAATTAAAAAATTATAAAGTTAAATTTAGATTTTTGGCTTTTCTTTGCCTATAATCTTAAACATATTGCAGTCGCACTTAACACACTTACCTTTGACCGCCCATGTTCCCTTCTTGATTTCTGTTGCTGCAACATCCTTCATCTTTCTTTTTTCCTTGCACTTCATGCAATGTCCTTCAAATTCTGTCATTTTTTACCTCCTTTGTCGTTTATTATTTTTATTCTAATCGAATATCTCTAAAAATATTCTAGATTTATAAAGCTTACTAATCAATTTATTTTTTTATCTTTTCCGTCTTTTTTACTTCAAGCGTCTTCTTCGCATCATCTATGAGCATGCCTGAATAATAACCCGCAATCTTCTTATTTTCATCAGGAGTCTTTTCAGCCTTCATAAATGGAAAGAAGATTACATCACGTATTGAAGCTGAATTTGTAAGAAGCATGACAATCCTATCCACCCCTATTCCTATGCCCCCTGTAGGCGGCATTCCATGCTCCATTGCATTGATAAAATCTTCATCAAGCTCAGATGTCCAAGGCTCGGCTTCATTCTTTCTATCTTTGACTTGCCCCTCTAATAGGGTTCTTTGAAGAATAGGATCATTCAACTCAGAATAAGAATTCCCAAGCTCTAAACCACAGCAAGTAGGTTCAAACCTCTCTATTATTCCTTTTTTTGTTCTGCTTATCTTACACAAAGGACAAGTCTCTAGAGGATAATCCTTAACAATTGTCGGCTCGATCATCTTATCTGCAACACTCTCAAATAATTCATTGATTATCTCTCCCCTTGGTGATTTTTTAGATACCTTATCTATGCCTAGCTTCTCAGCCAATTCAAATAATTCTTTATCACTCATCTTTTCAACCTCAACTTTAAGATGTTCTTTAATAATATCGTGCATTGTAGCATGTCTCCACTTTCCAAAATCTAGTTTATGCCCCTGATACTCAAATTTTGTAGTCCCTAAGACTTTCTTAGCGAGAAAAGCCATCAAATCCTCAAAAAGTTTAGCCATATCATTATAGTCTGCATAAGCTTGATATAATTCAACCTGCGTAAACTCGGGATTATGCTTCAAGTCAATTGATTCATTCCTGAAATCTTTTCCTATTTCATAGACTCTCTCAAAACCCCCTATAATTAGCCTTTTCAAATAGAGCTCATCAGCAACTCTCAAATAAACTTCTTGTTTTAAATCATTAAAGAATGTCTTAAAGGGTTGTGCAGCTCCTCCGCCATATATTGGCTGCAAGATAGGGGTCTCAACTTCAAGATATCCTCTTGAATCCAAGAATTCACGTATTCCTTGAATTACTTTAGTTCTTGTAATAAAAACCTCTTTTGATTTTGGATTAGAAAGCAAATCAAGATACCTCTTCCTATATCTCTCTTCCATATCCTGGAGTCCATGAAATTTTTCAGGCAGAGGCAAAATAGCTTTAGTTAAGATCTCTGCTTTTGTAACTAGGATAGAAAGTTCTCCCCTCTTTGTTCTGAAGATAGTGCCCTCAACACCAATAAAGTCTCCTGCATCAATTTTCTTAATCTCACTTGATATTTTATCTTTGAATATAAGCTGGATTCTTCCAAAACCATCTTCTAATGATATAAAATTAATCTGGCCCATATCTCTAACAGACATAACTCTTCCGCATACTCTGACACTCTCCTTCACTTCTTTCTCATTTTCTAGTTTAGCCCACTTTTCTTGCAATTGCTGAGCTAAATGAGTCCTATCGAAAGAATAAGCATAAGGATTAATCCCCTGCTTTTGAAGTTCCTCAATCTTCTTTTTCCTCTCCTTTATAATTTCCTCTTCTCGTGCCATGAAATTGTTAAAGAAAGATTGTTTAAATAACTTTT
>CAYZTH010000033.1:0-6676 GCA_964481435.1 Candidatus Woesearchaeota archaeon | reverse complement strand
CTTTGATTTTAGCAGATTATTTTGACCTACGACATATGTCTGTGGGACGCACACTGCGAGTTCATCCGTATAGTCTTAAGTAAGTTATATAAATAAAATAACCTTAAGCATTCATGGGAATTTCAGAAGAAGAAATTAAGAAGGTTGCCGAGCACTACCTTATCAGATGTCGTCCGGGTGATTGGTATCATGCTCTAAATGTGGTTAAATGGGTTAAGATATTAGGAAAGGGAAGAGCAGATTTAAAATTGTTGATTTCTGCAGCGTACATACATGATATTGGTTGGTTTGAACTTACTTCAGATAAACTTTTGAGTTTTGATGATGAAATGCTTAAACTAGAACCAAAAGCTAATAAAAATACTGAAAAGAGGGTTAGGCTAGCTTTAGAAGAGTTGAAATTTGAGGAAAAAGATGTAAAGACTATTATTAGGTTAATTGGTGCAGCAGATAAGCATCATTCTGAAAATGGAGATGAAGCAATTTTAGTAGATGCAGATAGCTTGAGTAAGTTAGATGCAGAACATTTAATAAGGAAATTTAAGAAAACAGAGATACCTCACATTTTAGCAAAATTGGAAAAAGAAATGCCTGATTGGATTTCAACAAAAAAAGCTAAAGAGCTTTATCCTAAAATGATGAAAGATTTGAAAAAAGAAATAAATTCTATTTAGTTTCTCCAAGTAACTTCAACATCATCTGTTCTTTGATATGGGAGGATGTCAATCTGGCTTGCATCTTTCCTTATTCCTGCTTTGAACATCTTCTGGCCGAGCCAGGCAATCATGGCAGCATTGTCTACAAGGAATTGCTTTTCAGGGATGAAGCATTTGGCTTTCCTTTCCTTGCACATTATCTTTGCCATTTCACAAAGTCGGGTATTACAGGCAACTCCGCCTCCTAATAAAAGCTCTTTCTTATTGAGGTGTGCCATGGCACGTTCTGCAACTTCTATGAGCATTGCGAAGGCTGTCTCTTGCAGTGAGAACGATAGGGCTTCTAAAGAGAATTTCTTTGAGTCAAGCTTTTGTTTTAAGTTTGTTAAGAGGCCTGCAAAAGCCACATCCATTCCTTTGACTGAGTAGGGAAGCTGAATCAATTTGGTTTTGTCTGGGTATTTTTTTGCGAGTTCTTCTATCTTTGCACCTGCTGGAAAACCTAGATTTGCATATCTCCCAAAGGTATCTATGAAGTTTCCAATGCCCATGTCAAGAGTCTCTCCAAAAATTCTGTATTTTCCTGCAGCATAGGCAATAACTTGGGTGTTTGCTCCTGAACAGTATAATAAGACCGGGTCTTTTGCTTTTGTTATCTCTCCTATCTCAAGATGAGCAATGCAGTGATTTACAGGAACAAGTGGAATTTTAAGTTTGTTTGAGAGTTCTTTTGCGAATTTCATTCCTTGAAGCAAACAGGGAGATAAGCCTGGAGCGTTTGATAGGGCAATCAGGTTTATGTCAGAGAGATTGATTTTTGATATTTCAAGAGCTTGCTCAAGAAGTTTATCTTTAATTTGTTCGTGATGTTTAGCTGCATCAATTGGAATTATTCCTCCTTTTTCTGTTTTATACATGTCTCGCAGGTTGCAGAGGAATTTCTTATCTTTTAGAATTGCAATGCCAAAGGTATGTGCCGTGCATTCTATTCCAAGGGTTATCATTATAATGCTCCAAATCTTTTCAAGTCTGATTTAAGTTGTTCCGGGTTTTGATAGTGTATAGAATTCATTCCGAGAGATTTTGCAGCCTTGGCGTGTTCAAGATTATTGTCAATAAACAGTATTTCCCTTGGATTCAAGCCAATCTCTTTAATTATGAATTTGAATGTTTGGAGGTCTGATTTTCGTAGTTTTATTTCATGAGAGAGGAAGACTTTTTTTGCAAAAGGATATATCTCTTTTTCATTATCTTTTGTACCCTCCGCAAAGATTGGATTTGTATCGCTCAGAATGTATTTGTCTGTCTTCATCTTTTTGTATATTTCAAGCGATTCTTTTATTTGTTTTTTGGGACATAGATAAGTTTCTTTATATCTCTTTATGAAAGTTTTTTCATCTATTTTTAAGAACCTTGCTCCTTTTTTTATAAATTCTTCTTTGGATATCTGCCCCGAACCAAACTCTTTTCTTAGCTCTTTTGAGCCAGAAGCATCGCCCCAAAAATTTCCTACCTTTGGATCTTTAAATAGAACTCCTCCTATGTCCCAGACAACTGCTTTTATCATGAAAGAAAAAGAGAAAGTGAATTTTTATATCTTGTGCAAAGCTCAGAGGATAAGAAACGTTTAAAAAACCCAGATGATTAGATAAAACATAAAAGAGAGGTATGTAAGTTCATGAAAGAAATAAAACTTAAACGCAAGGTTCCTATGCCTAAGCCAGAGCATTTTCCGACACTTCTAATAGATGAGGATGATGATATTGCTCTTGATTTTGCAACAAAAGCCTATGAGAAATTCGGAAAAATAATAAAATCTGTTGTCATGTTTGGTTCTACAGTCAAGAAAAAAGCAAGCCTAGGTTCTGACTTGGATATCATAATGATTGTCGATGATTGTTCTGTTAGGTGGGACCAAGAGCTTGTTGCTTGGTATAGAGAAGAGCTTGGAAAAGTCATTAAGCAGAATCCTTACAAAAGAGCATTGCATATTACAACAGTTAGATTATCAACGTGGTGGGAAGAGATGATTAGGGGAGAACCAGTTATAATCAATATGATTCGATATGGACAACCTTTGATTGATTTCGGAGGGTTCTTTACACCTTTGAAAGTTTTATTAGCTCAGGGAAAAATAAAAAGTACGCCTGAATCAATTTATGTAATGTTAAACAGAGCACCAATGCATCTAGCTAGGACAAAGATGGCCTTGATAAATAGTGTTGAAGGAATGTACTGGGCAATGGTAGACTCGGCTCACGCTGCTCTTGTAGCTGCTAAGAGAGTTCCTCCAAGCCCTGAACAAGTCCCTGCACTTTTGAGAGATACTTTCGTTGACAATAGACTCTTAGATAAAAAATACGTATCTTGGTATGAAGACCTTTATCATACGACGCATGACATTCTGCACGGCAAAATAAAAGAAGTTCATGCTTCGGATATAGACCAGTTCGAGAAAAAGACCGATTTATTTCTTAGAGAAATGGCAAAGCTAGTTGGAAAAACACTAAAGTAAGAATATAGTAGAAATTCTAAAAAATAAAATTAAAAATTAAATTTAAGCTGCTTTTGCGATAGGTTCGTAGGCTTCATCTGCCTTAGTTTTATGTTTCTTTGCTTCGTCGCTATGATATACAAACCTGATTATTGATGCTCTATTCTGCTGAGCATTTAAGTGTTTTAGTCTTTTATCCTGTATTTTTCCCAGTTCCTTTTCTACTTTTGATTTATATGCTTCACTTATTTTTGATCTTAGGCCTTCCACATTCGCTTGAAGAACGAGGTATTCTGCTTTTTCTACTGCATTCAACTTGCCGTCTTTATCGCGTTTTTGATAGTCTTTTATAGTTTCATCTAATTTTTCCATTGGTTTATCCATATAGTGTCTTATGGCTTCTCTGTCTATATTGATTCCAAGGGAAGTCGCTAAAGATGCTATGCTAGATAGCTTGCTTTTTTGCATATATTTGGCATATAGTTCAACATATTTTTTGACTGCTTCATCATTAGTAAGAACATCTTCCATATCTTTCATAAATTGGGCTAGTTCTGGATTTGATTTGTCTTTTCTCATTAAGTCCATTGCAACTTTCTGTGGGCTTACTGGTCCAAAAGGTGCATAGCTCAATTTTTTTCCACCATAAAGCATCTCACCGGTCTGTTCATCTCTTGGTTGGGTTATAGCTGCAATCATATAGCCATAGCTATGAACAAGTCTATCCTGGGCTTTTGCTTCACTCACTTTACTTTCTAGGTTTCCCATTTTAATTCATAGTCCAGAGGCAATTTAGGTTTATAAATCTTTCGGTGTGTTGTTATAGTATAGTGATAACATAAGGCCCTTTAGCCTAACTTGACGCGCTTTCACAAGACTTATAAATCTAGATTCTCTAAAGAAAAAATACAAAAAATGTTCAATAAAAAAATAAAATGCGTATGTGGAAAGAAGATTGATGTCAAATATGACTTCTGTCCTTATTGCGGAGCTTCTAGAGATGAGTCAATTAATAATGAGAGACAAAAAAAATCAAGAGACGAGCTATTCAATAAGCAAATAGATAGCCTGACAAAGGAACTTAGCCAGGGTTTTGGCATGCCGATGATAAACTCTTTTCCTTTTAAGATGCTTGTCAAAAAATTGAGCAAAGATATAGAAAAACAGTTCAGAGAGATGGATAGAGATATGGGTAGAGTACAATCTCCTTCTCAGCACATAAATGTTCCAAGCGATGCAAAAAAATCTTCAAAACCAATACTGCAAGATGGAAAGAAGGTCGGCGATGTTCAGGAGTTCAATTTTCCAGGAGGACATGGATTTTCGATTCAGATCCAAATGGGGGGCTCTCCTCAGAATACAACTCTCAATGGAAATGGGGAAAGAGATTCTAGTGAAGATGAATCTAAAGCGAAAAAAATCAGGCTTCCAAAATCAAGAATTTCAGAAACAAGGGCTCATGAGTTATCTAAGCTTCCAAGACATGAGCCGGAGACTAAGATAAGAAGGTTGACAGATAAACTTGTTTATGAAATAAGCATGCCCGGGGTCAAGAATGAAAAGGATATAATCATAAATAAGTTGCAGAATAGCATTGAAATAAAAGCATTTTCAAAAGATAAGGCTTATTTCAAATTAATTCCTCTTGCTTTTCCAATAAAGTCTTGGAAACTTGATAGTGAGAGACTTGTTCTAGAACTGAAAACCCAGTAGATAGAATCTGTTTTTTCTTAATTTGTAATAATTGTAAGATGCAAGTTACAGTTGTGCTGCGGCAAGATTGCATCACGGCTGTTCTTATAATAAATTTAAGAACATTCATATTCGATATGTTTTTAAATTTAGATTCTCTTACGTTTAGATGAAAAGAGGGCAGTTGTATTTATCTTTAGTTTTGGTCTTTTTTGTAGCTTTGTTTCTTAATATAAGTTCAGCTTCAGCCCTCTCAATAGGGGACTTGATTCAGAGCGAGTGGGTCAATGCTGCTCTGATTTTTTTATTATTATTTAATTTTGTGATAACTATCTTTAGAGATGTTTTCAAGTCAAATTATGGTGCAGCAATTGTAATATCTTTGGTGGTTGCAATTGCGGGCAGCCTTAGTGTTGTTTATTATTTTGGGGCTTTTCTTTCTAAGATAGGATTATGGTTATTGATATTGTTCATTTTGGCGATTGCGCTTTTGATGATGAGATTTGTAAAGGGCAAGAAAGGTAAAGTTGGATTTATAGTCTTGGGCGTTGGTTCTATAGTCTGGCTTGCTTGGCTGCATAAAATGCTCTGTCCCCCTCTTGGGACTCTTCCTTTTAATGTCTGTCAAGTATTTGATGTCATTTCTTTAATTGTGTTAGCTGTTGTTGTGGTTAAGGCCATCTTCTGGCTTATTGGCTGGGCAACTGGGAAGGGTCTAAACAAAGGCGGAGATGGTGGTTGGAAGCCGGATAAGCCGGGTAAACCTGGAAAAGATGGCGATGATGGGAAAGATGGAGAGAAAGGAGCAGTCTTTATACGTATGATTGTCAGGGGCAAAGGGAAGGTTGTCAATAGTGTAAATCTTACAGAGTTTACAGAAGGAACATCCACTCTCCGAACAGAGAGGAGACCATTCGTCTTTGTAGCACATCCTCTTCAAGATTCTTTTATGTATTGGATGTATGATTCTCCTTGGGGTTTAAAAAAGAGCAGGAATAGGATGTTAAGAATAAACTTAAGACATGTGTTATATCGGAGAAAAAATATGATAAGGGTTGGAGCAATCTTCGCAAAAGGTGGAGCAACACCGGCGGCCCTACCTCCGGGTCAAAATGAATCGGGTATACCTGCAATTTCACATCAATCTGGGCACTATTCATTCAGTGTTAGTCGTAATCCCGCTGGCCAAAATATGCCGGTAAAATTCATGTGGGATTCTGGGGAAAATGTTCATCGTGTGATTATTGTTTTAGAAAGAGGAAAACAAATATCTGGGGGCAGAATTGGTTCTTTTGTTTATTCTCCACAAGATTCTTTTGTAGCCCACGCGTTTTTTAAAGATGAAAGGGGCGCAACAGTTCAACATAGGACAATATCTCTGAATGTTATGAAGGCAATTGAACATCAAAAAGAACAACAGAATGAGAACAAAAATCTGAAACTTAAAGAATATTATGAAAAACTTTATCTAGAAAAGAGAAGAGAAAAAGAACGAATACAATCGGAAATGAATAATCTTAATAGGGGAGCACTTAATGAGTATATTAGGCAAAAGAAGACCATAGAAAGGGAACTCAAACAAATACAAAAACACCCCGAACTGAGAGGCGGGATTCAAATCCATTTGAGGCAAGTCAATCAAAAGATTGAAGGAATCAAAAACGAAGAAAATAAGTTCAAACAAAAACTCAGAACGCTCGACTCGGAAATGAATGAACTGACAAAAAAGATATCTAAATATAATTTCGAGGCGAAGAAAGTATCAAGATAATTATTATTGGATGTGCGAGACCATGACATATGTCACTAGGCCACCGAAAATTAGTTCTCATCT
>CAYZTH010000032.1:0-7058 GCA_964481435.1 Candidatus Woesearchaeota archaeon | reverse complement strand
TCACGTGTCAAAAGGAATTAAGAGTCCTACTCCCCGTCATTCCCGGTCGGCGCATTTTCTTATTCTGAAAAGTTTTACTGATTATTTATTCTGTGTTATTTAATATATATAATACAAAATATATATTAAAATAGATAAATGGGCGCCGGCCTCTTAGAGATAAGGCGCGATTTGTGCCCCAACTAATCGTTAAGATTTGGTCTAAATAAAGAGTATTTCCTCAAGTGATAAAATATTTAAAGAGAGATTATTCATCTTAACAATGAGAACAATACGTGGGGCTCTTGGAGATTGGTTTACTTCTAAAGAAGAATTTAGAAGATATCAATCAGATACGTTAGAAAAGAGTGACAGCGCGACTTATGAAGTAGCAATGGCAGAATTTGGGCGTTTCTATGATAGAAGCGATTCTGGGTTTGCTCCACCCGAAGTTTCATTAGACCCCCGAACAAAATTAGGAAAACAGATTTTGGGCTATATCGGATTTTGGGAGCAGTTAAAAGGGCTTAATGGATTGGCAGTTGTTTCTGCGAGATTTGATAAGTTTAGAAGAGGAAGACCTCTCCTAAAAGATTCACAAGTTAGAGACCTTATTGGGCTTTTAAAAAGATTAGATGGAAATTACGCGGCTATAGGTTTGGATATAGATGATTTACCATTAACGTACTGTGTTCGTGGTAACAGTGGACGTTTTGACCTTAGGTTCAGTGAGAAATGGGGGCCCAACACTACAAAATCTCTAGTCTTATTTCCGGACGGAGTTTTATACTCTCCAGATGGAAGCGGAAGAATGTTACTGACGACAACAAATACAATAGATACAGACCTTGAGGCACTTGAGCAACGAGTTAAAGCCCATCAATAAATTGTCTGATTTCCTCAAGTGATAAAATATTTAAACACCCTTTCTCTATTTAATTAGGATAAAAAAGAGGAAAAAAAGAAAAATGTCAGAACTTAGTCCAGTATTCGATGGAAAGATTGTTCATGCAGGTATCTTTGAGTTTAAAGAGCTCTATAAGTTCATGTTCGACTGGTTCAAGGATTATCAATATCTTCTTCACGAAAAAAAATACTCTGAGAAAGTAAAACCCGAAGGTAAAGTCCTTGAGATTGAATGGATATGTTTCAGAAAGATTTCTGATTATTTCAGGTTCAGAATAAGGATGGTTGCTAGGTTTACACAGATGGTCACTGTAGAGATTCAGCGAGAAGGTGTTAATGTGAAGAGAGACAAAGCAGATATGGAAATAAAGTTTTGGTGCTGGCTCGAGAGAGACTATGAAAATAAGTGGGAACAGAACCCAGTTACTAAGTTCTTAAGGGGAGTCTATGACAAGTATATTGTAAGAAGCAGAATAGATTTCTATGAAGATAAGTTAAAAGACGAAATAGACGAGATGATGACCCAGACAAAGTCCTTTTTAGCCCTATCTGCGCATAAGGGATAGCGTTTCTTTAGCCTAATTTTAACATATACTTTAGAGAATAATCATCTTTTTATATTACCAAAGCCTGCTCTTTAATGGCATTCAAGCTAATAGGCAAGCCAGAAAAAGACAGGAGGCCAGATAAGGATGAGTACTATCTTTCTATAGCAAAACAAATCTCTCAGAGAAGTACGTGTTCTAAGAGAAAATTTGGTGCAATAATAGTCAAAGAAGACAATATAATCGCTGCAGGCTATATGGGGAGTCCCAGGGGGACACCAAACTGCATAGACCTGGGAAAATGTGCACAGGAGAAGGAGAAGAAAATCCAGGTAGATAACTGTCGAGGAGTCCATGCTGAACTCAATGCAATCATAAATGCAGCAAGAGCCGGAACCTCTGTCTTGAATGGGACAATGTACCTCTACGGGGAAGATGCGCAGACAAACAAGGCAATGCTAGGTAAACCCTGTAAAACCTGCAGGAAAGTAATTGTGAATGCAGGAATAAATGAAGTCATTGTTCCCGGAGAAAAAGGTCTTAGAAGATATAGGACAGAATTCTGGGTCAAAGAGCAGAGGAAAGATCCTTTTGTAGACGTTCTATAAAAATAAGGAACAAGGCTGCCGAGGCACAAATGCTCTTGTCAAAATTTATATTAACACTATCTTCTATATTATCTCGTGCGCTTTATTTAGTAATTATGCGCTTCTTTCAAGATTAATAATCACTTAAGTTCAGAAATCCGGGTTTTTAACTTTCTCAAAGCTTCATCTTTATTGACTTCTCTTCCAATAGGTCTTATCTTGAAATCATGTGAAGGCATAGATTGAAGCCTCACTAAAGAGAATTCATCTACTTGCGGTATAAATCCAACAAGCCTAGCAAGCTCTTCATGAGCCTCATTGATTATAAAATTTCCTTTTTGAATCAAACTTATTTTTTCTTTATTTTCTTTTTTTGCAAGAACCGCCGAGCTATTCAGATTGAACAAAGAATTCTGGACATCTTTGATTCTTTGCTTGATATCTTCAATTTCAGGTCTTTCAAGTTTTACAAAAACAGTCATTTTTTGTTAATTTAAGGTATTCTTTAATATTCTCTTGCATGATTTGTGCCAGAAGGCACGGGCAAGATTGTAATCTTAGTTTATGTGTTTATTATTTTAATTTAAGTCTTTTTGCATTAATCCTCAGACAGATTTGATCCTATGTTTCTTATTTCTCCCTTTATGCCGTCGACATCTGACTTCCAGGATTCGATCTCAGAATTCTCCTCTGAGCTGAGCTCTTCTAGTCTTTCCATCACGCTGTCAAGTTCTTTCAGCTTGTTTTCTATGCTTTCTAGAGAAGCAACAATTTGTTTGAACTTGTCTATTTTTATGAATATTTGTTTTTTCTCTCTTTTTTCAGCCCTGAAACCTTTGTCAAAACCCTTGGGCATCTCATCAATCTCTTCGTTCATTTCTTCTGGCATTGTTTCTGCCTTCTTAAAAGGAAGATCCTCTATTTTCCTTCTGCCTTTTGGTATATCTTTCATGACCGGGATTTCTTCCTGATGCGAGTCGAGATCAAAAAAATCCTTAGAACTTGCCTTATTCCTGAACGCTCTAGTCTCATGAAAATCATCGTTTGGAGGTTCGGGTATTCTAGACACTTTCTTTTTGAATAGCATTTTTTATAATTTCTTAGACAATATAAATACTTTTGTAGTAACTTGCCAATTACATAAACAAAAATTGAGTAAAGCACAAGATATAAATATTTTCCGTTCCTAAAAAAAGTGCTTAAAATCATAAAAAATGAAGAAAGACGAAAATCTTATTGTTTTTTTAAAGACAATTGTAAGGAGAATAGCGGGCAAAAGTGCTGAAGATATTATTGATATTCTTTATCAAAAAGAAAATGTGAATGAATTCAAGATAGCTGAGAAGATGAAAAGGAATATAAATGAAGTCAGAAATATCCTCTATAAACTTTCATCATTCAATCTAATAACCTCGACGAGAAAAAAAGATAAGAGAAAAGGATGGTACACTTATTTCTGGACTCTTGATGTTGAAAAAGCCCTTGGGACCCTTTTGAAATTCAAAGAGCAAGAGATGAAAAATCTGGAGCATCTCGTAAAAAGCAGGCAGATGAAGCAATTCTATTTCTGCGAGGCAGATAATATAGAGATGTCAGAAGAGACCGCTCTCCATCATAATTTTTTATGTCCAGAGTGCAATCAACTGCTTCAGCCGGCAAATGAGGAGAAAAAGTTGAAAGAGATTAACACGAGGGTTGATATTGCGAAAAAAGAATATGATTTGCTAAAAAGCAAATTAGATGAAATAACCCCCAAACCAGTCATAAAAGCTGAAAAAATCAAGAAAGTAAAGAAAAAGAAAGTAAAGAAAAAGAAAGTAAAGAAGGCTGAGAAAGCAAAGAAGACCGTTAAGAAAGTCAAGAAAGTCCATAAATTAAAGAAAAAAGTGAAAGCAAAAGCCAAATCTAAGAAGAAACCAAAGAAAGCTAAAAAGAAGAAGCTTTAGGAATAGGGGTTCTTTTCATAATCTTTATTAAATCAAAATTCTCAATATTATTATGGCACACGAATTTTCATATAAAGTAAGTTATAATTCAAGTCCCTACATAAATCGGAAACCAAAAAAGAGATTTCATTTATCTGCAACCATCATCTTAATTGCAATAACTGTCTTGATATTTATTATTCAGATTATAGTTGATTATGCGACCAAGGGATTTTTTACACGAACCTTTGGATTAATGCCCTCGGACATTCTTCAAGGAAAAAATATATGGTCTATTATAACGACCATGTTCCTGCATGGGGGAATATTTCATATTCTGATGAACATGCTCTCCTTAATGTTCATGGGTTCATTCTTAGAGAGGCTAGTAGGAAAGAAAAGATTTTTGCTTATTTATTTTGCTTCGGGAATAGTTGCATCAATATTTTTTGTAGTCCTTGCAGGATTTTTTGGTTCAACATCATTTGGCGCTAGATTTTTTGGTTCTCCAGATGTGTTAGCAGTTGGAGCAAGCGGGGCTATTTTTGGGATTGCAGCAACTCTGATGATACTGACTCCAAAAGTTAAGGTCTATATCTTTCCGATTCCTAAATCTCTGCCGCTATGGCTTGGTGTATTGATAAATCTCTTTGCACTCTGGGCCATTTCAGCCTCAATAAGTCTGCCAATAGGTAATTCAGCCCACTTTGGGGGATTTATTTGTGGCATTGCTTTTGGCCTCTTTTTTAGATTCAAATATAAAAAGAGAGTCCAAGTTCTTGACCAGTATTTCTCTCAAAGAAGCGCATAATTTAAATATCAAAAGATTTTTAATAATAATGCCAAAAAAAGAGGAAAGATTGACTGTTGGTCAAAGAGCAGCAGATAGTCTTACTAGGATTTGCGGTAGTTGGGTTTTTATTATGTCTGTTTTATTAATCATCTTATTATGGATAGTATCAAATATCTTGCTATTGATTTTCAGGTGGGACCCTTATCCATTTATTCTTCTTAATTTGGTTCTTTCATGCCTCGCTGCAATGCAAGCACCTATAATTTTGATGAGTCAAAATAGACAATCTGAGAGAGATAGAGAAGCAGAACTCCATGATTACAGGGTTGATGTCAAAGCAGAGAAAGAAATAGAGAACATACAAAAAGATCTAGATGAGATTAAAGCGATTTTAAGAAAGAATAGATAAAAAATATGATAAGATTCTTTTATTCTAGAACCACTTGCTTAATTTTGCTTGTTCTTTATTTTCTCTGAGAATAACACTCTTATTTTTATACAAAGATATGGGCAGCTGGAATCTAATTTGGCAAGCCCTTAAGGCCTCTTCAACAGAATTAAATTTTTCTGGTTTCTTTAACATTGCCTCTCTTGTTACTTCTCTTAAGATTCCAACACCACAAGGGGCCCAGTATTCCTCTCTAACCTCCCTCATTACAAGGACAGAGGCCTGTCTTTTTACTCTCTCTAGATATTCACACACTCCAAGCCTATTGACATAGTACGCCCCCGTTACACTATCCGCATAGCCTTTTTTCCCTTGATAGAATTCGTAATCCTGCCAGGTTGCAATGGGTTCTGAATTTTCAGTTTGTCCAAAGTAACCTTTTGAACTTGCTTCAATAACTTCAAAACCCCAGCACCCGGGTATTAAGAGAATGTTATAGTGATTCCCAAGATAGTTTGCACTAAAGACAAGAATATCAGAGATTTGTTGATAGTATTTTATTTTTTCAAGTAATTTTTTTGAGATAGTATCATCTGTTGCAGTTACTGCCCATCTTGTTGGAACAAGTTTTCTTCCTGTTCTTAATCCGAGTAAGCCGGCACTAAGGACTTTGATTATGCTGCTAACTTTTATTCCAGAATCATACAGTTCATTTATCGCAGTAACTGATCTTGCATCACCATCGCTTGTCAGATAATCTACTTTTTTTTCGACATGTGGGTTGCTTTCAAGTCTAGCGCTTTTTAGAGGAGCGGGATTTCCAATCATAGCATTCTGCCCATCTAGTTCCATTCTAACAATCGGTTTTTTTTCAAGTTCAAAACTAGCATCAACATGCTTATCTGCCATAGCAATTTCCTGCATCAAATCCATGAACCTTCCTTTTGTTGTCTTGACTGCCTTGATATTTGAAGTGAATCTCGAATAGATCATCCTTGACCTGTATCCTAAAATGTCCTGGATACTCGCGCCCTGCTCGTGCCAGGACTCAGGCAGACTAAGATATTCAGTTTCTCCGAATTCAGCAGGACTCAATATTCCTGCAAAGACATTCGGATAATTATACTTCCCGATGAATATTTCCGGAGGGCTTGAGCCAGAGAATTCTTTCTCGATTTTAGGCTGAAAGCTTTTTATGCTAGCAAGGATTTTGCAAGGTCCTCCGCACATGCCCCTCCCCTTACATCTGACACATAAGTTTGACATGATTAGGGTTATAGTAAGGCATTAATTAATCTTATGGACAACTTGAGAATAATAAAAGTTGATTATCAGCCCATTCAAAGGTTATTCTTGATTAATTCTGCAACTTCAGAGAGTTCTTTTTCTGGAGACTCGGGACGTTTTCCTGGCCTGTATAAAAATTTTCTTGGATCATACTCAAAAATGCCTGAATCATCCTTTTTTCTCGGAAGCATATGTAAATGTAAATGATTAATCCCTTGTCCAGCAACTTTTCCTTCATTCAAAGCATAATTAAAGCCTTCGGCCGCAAATGCTTTTATCATTGCCTCTTTTAATTTTCTTTGTAAAAGCAGGATTGCATGTATTTCATCATCAGTTAAGTCATCCATCTTTGCAACATGCCTCTTTGGACAAATCAGAGTGTGACCTGGAACAATAGGTATGTTTGTAGGAAAAGCAAATGCCAGATCATTCTCAACAATCAGTCTAGACTTAATTTCTGGATCATTGATATCGAAGTATTCCATAGGTTGAATAAGGGAGGTAATATATAAATTTTATTTGCCCAATCACAAAATTAGATAGCTTTAAAAATCGACTTTTCTTATCAGAAACATAACCAAAATGAAATCATCTTATAGTTATTTACGTGAAGCATATAAACAAAAGGCTCCAGCGGAATGGCAGAGT
>CAYZTH010000031.1:0-7186 GCA_964481435.1 Candidatus Woesearchaeota archaeon | reverse complement strand
TTTTCAGCAATCTTATCATCGTATATCTCATATAGCCTATAATCACTTTTTTCTCTTCTTTTTTTCTTTTCATCTTCGGAAAGACCTTTTTTTGTTTCGGGATATATATTTTTTATGTAATCTGCAACAATTTCACTTGGGATAATATAAAAATCTGGCATCTGATCTTCTCCATTTAAATCAACGAAAACATAAAATAGATTTTTTGAATATGCATTTTCCTGCTTTTTTGAAAGAATCCAGCTACGGGTACTATACTTGTTTGAGCTTGTTTTCACCTGAATACTAACTAATTTAGAACCATCTAGATTGGAAGCCAGAATGTCTACTCCTTCGGTATTTCTAGAAGTTACTGTAGCGATATATCCTTTCCTAGACATTTCTGCAACAACAAAGTGTGCTCCTGCGATTCCCGTTAGTGCCTTGTTTTTGCTTTTTGTTTTCTCCATTTTCTCTCACTCCTCCCCCACGTTCTCACACCACGGGCAAACCTTCTCATGATGCTTCTTGGGACAGGGACTGTTCAAAATCTTGAGGGCCTTCTTCCAGATTTTCTCAGCATTTTTGACATCTACTTTCATCTTGATTAAATGTGTATCAAAGACAACTTCTCCTGTTTCCATAACATGCTTTGGTATATAGAACAATAAAAAAGAGAAATCTTCGGTTTCGTAGCCGTTCTTTCGCAGAAGGAAGTTATAGATGTCAAGCTGGGCTTGATAGTGTTCATGAGTATCATCTTTTAGAGGAAAACCTCGGGTTTTGTAATCTAGGACAATCAGCTTTTTGCCTCTGATTAGGAGGTTATCTATTGCTCCGCCTAGAATGTTTCCTTCTTTATCTTTGAGCATAAGGCCTTTTCGGTTGTTTCTCCATAAATCTAAGAGCTCTTTGTTATTGAATAACTTACAGCCTTTGCATTCCTCTGTTTTTCGGATTTCAGGAGGAAGAATACCTTTTTCCATGAATTTGTCAAAGTGTATCTTGAGAATCTTGTCCATGCCGCTGGGAAGACTGGGGAATATGCCACTTGGTCTTTTCTTGCCATTAAAATGAAGCCAGAAACATCTTGGACATTCTTCCATCAGGTTCAATGAGGATGGGGAGAGTTTGAATGTTTGTTTTGGGGTTGGGTTAGGGGGCATTTTGTATGAAAATGATATTCTTTTGTTTCTTTTAAGAGTTTCGCTTAAACTTTTGTTTAACTGACTCGTGCAAGAGTGCGGTCACAGAATCTTGCGAAAATAAGGGAAAGTTATATCCTATATCTATTATCATTGAATTATTATGTTGCTAAGATTGTGCCTGATGGCACTTGGCAATTTTTATTAATGCGCTTTATTTAGCATTAGTGCGCACTTATCCCCTGCTTTCTTCTTCCTGCCAAAAAGGTAACATTTTTGTTAGATTTTCCTGCCAAAAAGGTTCATTAATGATAGGTTATATAGGGCAAAACTAAAAATAGTTCCTGCCAAAAAGGTAACATTTTTAAACTATAAAGTGCCCTATATTTCATGAGCTATCTAGAAGAAAAGAAAGTTGGATCAAAAGTGTATCTATCTTTTGTAAAGAAGGTCACATTTATGAAGCACCTGCTGGTTATTAAGAAATATATCGGTCAGGTAAGCAACGCGATAACCAAGGAAAAATATCTTTTAGACAATATCGAGGAAATTTCAGGCAAAGAATTCCAATTTAGACAAAGATATTTAGAGCCCATAAAAGACCTGCTTTCTTATAATGCTTCTCTTCCAGAGGAGATTGAGAAGAAAACAATAGAGATAAACAACTTAATTGAGGGGAAACAGCGCGCAGATCCCATTGATAGTGAATTTGCAATGGAATTCATATTCAACTCAAATAATATAGAGGGCTCAAAAATTCCTCCCGAGATAGTCAGACAGATAGTTGAAACAGGAAACTCAAAATATAAAGACAAGAATGAGGTTAGGGAAGTAAAAAATTCAATCATAGCATTCAATTATCTAAAAAATTCATTTAAATTTAATACCTCTTCAATAAAGAAGCTGTATCACCTGCTGACAAACGGGCTTTATATGGAAAACAAAATTCCCTATCCCCGAGGATTTAAAAAAATAAAGAATATTATCGGCAACTCAACAACAACTTCTCCTGAAGAAGTAGCAGGGGAATTAAGCAAATTGTTGTTATGGTATAAAAACAATAAGGATAAGATTCATCCTTTGATTCTAGCGTTCGAGTTTCATAGGAGATACGAATTTATACACCCCTTTTTAGACTGCAATGGCAGAACTGGAAGATTGATTATGAACAAAATTCTAATTAACGGAGGATATTTTCCAATAATAATCTATAAGGAAAATAAAATATCTTATTTCAACTTTTTAGAGAAATCAAAAGAAGGAAATACAAAAGCATACTACCAATTCATGCTGGAACAAAGCAAAAAAACCTATGAGTACTTATTAAAGATACTAAGCAGGTATTAATTTTCTAAAGATTTATGCATTTAGATGATTTTCGCTCGAAGAGAAACTATTTCTTACCATTAAAATGAAGCCAGAAACATCTTGGACATTCTTCCATCAGGTTCAGGGAGGAGGGAGAGAGTTTGAAAGTTTGTGAAGGGGTTGGGTTAGGGGGCATTTTGTATAGAAATATTACTATTTCAATTCTTTAAAGCTTTTTCTATGTGAGAATCTAAACCCTAAACCAAAACATTTAAATTTCTAAGAGGATTATATAAAACATAGGGGAACGCGACCTGACGAATCCCGTGCTCGCTTTGCGATGATGCGGTTAGTAGGATTGACGGACGCACTTACCCTATACTTTTTGATTTCTGCCAAAAAGGTAACATTTCCTATTGTTTGTTCTGTCAAAACATTTAAATACCGTATTATATGTATATATATAATATACATATAAGTATACTAGATCATAGTGTAATCAATTATAGGGGATAGTTAAAATGCAAATCTTAAAGAAACAAACAAGCAGAAATCTTGAATATAATCCTACTCTTGGCTCGGTTTTGATGGTTGAAGAGACAATACAAAAATACAGCCAGGAATATGGGAAATATCAATTATGGAAAAGGCTTCCTAGGAAGATTATGTACCAAACATACCTAGTTATCCTGGATTATCTTGTCGCTTCAGGCAAGATAATGATTGACAAGGATGGATGCGTATTTTGGACCTGGGACCCAGAAGGAATCAAAGATTTAGAAAAAAGAGGCTTAATTTTGAGATGAGCAAAAAAATTGAAATCGCGTTTTGTGATGAAGATTTGAAGAGAGAATTTGATAAATTAGAAAAAGGACAATTTCAAGAAAAAGAATTGTTTAAATTCTTGTTGAGGGCGATAGATGACTTAAAGGAAAATCCGTCTTGTGGGATAAAAATTCCTAGAAACGTATGGCCAAAGGAATATATCCAAAAATATAGAATAAATAATTTGTTTAAGTACAACTTGCCAAATGCATGGAGACTTATTTATACAATCCGCCAAGATGAGATTAAAATTATAAATTTACTCTTGGAATGGTTTTCTCATAAAGACTACGAAAAGAGATTTAGTTACTAATCTTTCTATGAAGTTCATTTAGAATTTAAACCTTTTTCTTCAACCCCTCATCTCGTGAATACCTTGCAAAGGACCATGGGAGAATCTGTGTTTATTGTTCCAAGACGTGACCGGATTATATCGCGAGCGATATCTTTGAGAAGCATATTCGTAATCAGCAACTGAACGACAAACATGCACTAAAGATACATACTCTTTCTGGCTGAAAAACCTTTGGCCACCCCAAAACTTTTCAATGGTGCGCACTGCAGCATAAAAATCATTACCTTTGCCTGTCAATGAATAAACTACTCCTTTTACTTCTAAAGCAATTAATTTAGACCTTTTTAATTCTAATAGAAACTTAACTGCAGAATCAGCATCAAAAAGAAATCCTTCTGCAGATACCGGAACCTTCAACTTTTCTCCCTTAGTTCTTCCAGCAAAAACACTTAATTCATATAAATGAGCAGCTGCTATTTCTAAGCTTCTTGTGTCTATTCTTTTGGCCATCTCTTTAGCAATAAATAGGATATTAAAGACTTTCGTTCAAAGAAAAGATTTGTTTATCATAAAATATTTAATACTGAATATCATAATTAATCATGACAGAATGGAGTCCTCCCCTCTTGGAAATTGGAGATATAAAAAAGAAATTGATTCAAGGAGGCATGGGTGTAAGGGTATCTGGTGCATGGCTTGCTTCAGCAGTGGCTAATTGTGATGGAATAGGAATAATTGCAGCAGTTGGATTAGAACAATCAGGCAGGGGTTCTGAACATCCTTTTAGATCGAGCGCTGAAGCACTTGAAAGCGAGATTTATCTAGCAAGAAGCATGACCAAAGAAGGAGGAATTATTGGGGTAAATATCATGCGTGCCCTGACAGATTATGAGGCCCTCGTAATCGCTTCAATTAAAGCTGATGCGAATCTAATCATTTCTGGAGCAGGTGTTGCAAGGGATCTTCCAAAATATTTAAGAAAAGATAGCCAAACAAAATTAGTTCCAATTGTTTCTTCTGTAAAAGCAGCACTTACTATGTGCAAAGCCTGGAGCAGATACAATCATCTTCCTGATGCAATAATAGTTGAAGGCCCGAAAGCAGGAGGACATTTAGGTTATTCAATAGATCAATTAAATGATGCAAGATTTGTTGAACATGGATTAGAGGAGATAGTTGCGGGAGTTATAGAAGCAGTTGAAGAGATGTATGGGGCCGGAAAAATTCCCATTATAGCTGCAGGAGGAATATTTTATGGTGGAGACTTTGATAAATATCTTAAGTTAGGGGCTTCAGGGGTCCAGATGGCAACTCGTTTTGTACCAACTCATGAATGTGATGCAGATATAAAATTTAAAGAAGAGTACCTGCGTTGCAAAAAAGAAGATATTGTAGTAACAAAGAGCCCTGTTGGAATGCCAGTGAGGGTCATTAGAAATGAATTTATAACAAGAGCTGAGGCAGGAGAGAGCGTGCCTACAAAGTGTAAGTATCATTGCCTTTTACCATGTGATCCAAAGAAATCTCCTTATTGCATTGCTGAAGCATTACTTAATGCAAGAGAGGGTAAAGAAGGGGGTTTTGCATGTGCAGGATCAAATGCTTATCTCTTCGGGGCAGATGGGAGGAAGATCATAAGTGTAGCAGAGACTTTTGAAGAGATAAATATAGAGTATATTAACAAAAAAACTTCTTCATAAAATCCTTTCTAGGGAACATTTACTGCATAGATTGGTCTTTTATTGGCATCATAGACCTGAACATAGGAGGATAGGGCGAGAGCTTCTTGTTCTGGGCCTGCTATCTGGGCTTTCCGAAATTCTTCTTCTAGCAAGGTGTAGACTGCTTTTGCAGTTTCTACATGGGGATATTGTGCAGAGAATCTTGGCTCAGGATACATGCCCCAGTTATGTCTTGAGGCAAGTTCTCTTATACGTTCAGCACTTAGAACAAATAAATCTCTTTCACTGACCTCTAAGGTCCCACTTAATGTTTCATTTAATCTATGTAGTGTGATTCTTGTGTCAGGATGTTCGCTTGTTATCTGCATCAATCTATGTTTAATCCAGCGTTCATTCTCAAAACCAGCCTGGATTCTCTCGGCTGTTGCTCTTACCTCTGCATCTACTTCTGAACCTAGTCCACTCATGAATCAAAGGATTATTTATGGTTTAAATAAATTATTGTGATTAATTTTAATCTTTTTTTCATCACCATAATACTTAAAAAGAGTTTTTTGATATGTAAAACATGTTGGCTACATATGGGGTTAGGGCGCTTGGAGAAGGGGATGTTGAGAGAGTCATAAACGAAGTTCTTGAGGAAAGTTCTGGGCTCGATAAGAATTATCTGGGGACTTGGAGGACAACAGTCAGAAAAGGTGCAGGACTTTTTAGCGATGCAGAGAAGTTTAAGGCTTATGTGGGAACTGTTTATGATGCCTTCTGTAGGAGAAAGGAGTATGATGATATAAAACCCGAGGTTCCGGTGTACAGAACAAAATTAAGAAGAGCGAGGCTCCTGAAAGATTATCCTTTCTGGAAAAAGAAAACAAATAAGGCGCTTGATACCTATGTTCTTGAACATCCAAGATTAGTAAGAGACGGCCGTACAGCCTTATCTAATAAACATTCGGGATTATGGAGAGTTTTGCAAGAAAGGGGAATATTGGACAGACGTTTTCCAGTTTACAGAGGAAGACCAGATAAAAAATAGTAGATAAATCTCTAGAGATAATTTTTTGATATAAAAAATATGTGTGTTTTTCTAGCATAATACTTTTAAAGAAATCAAACTATCTTAAATATGGCATTATGTGCGAAATGCAAAAATCAGATAGAAGTGGGAGATTCTTACTGCAAGCACTGTGGCAGGGAGTTGAGCAGGAGCCCGGTTAGTCCTGCGAGTCATCGGGAAAAACATGCAGAAGAAGAGACCAGCACACTGGCGATTCTTGCGATTATCTTTGCTTTTGCTTTTCCTATTGTGGGTTTTATTCTTTCATTCTTTGCACTGGCTCAACTGAAGAGACATCCAGAGCTTAAAGGAAAGGGTTTGGCTTGGTCAGCATTACTGCTGCCGGTGATTGCGACAGTGTTATTTATTATCTTGCTTATAGTAAAAGGGCATTGATTCTAGAAGAGAGCGTATTAGAAGAATTATTTATCTCGTTTATATTCGATATCCTAGGTCTTTCCAGAACCCTGATAATTGTTCAGCTAGTGGGTTAACTATTAATCCAGAGAAAGTCAATCCATATTGTTTTTGCAGTGCCGGAAGTATAAGATTGCCAAACTTTCCTGCTATTTCTTTTGGGATTGCGCCATAATTTCCAGAGAAATCTCCTATGACTAGCTGTCCGCTAATATTTGCATATAAACTTCCACCGCCGACGATTATTCCAGTCAAGCGAAACTTATTCACAACATCTATATGGCGCGTTACGGGTGCAACATGTATTATGATGCTATTTTCACAAGATTGTGTTACAAATTTATGGAATGCTTGATAAGAATCTTCTCCAGTAAATTCTAGAGTCTCCTTATCTACTTTCAGATTTCCTAATTTACATTCCAAAACCATTTTAACTAGAAAGAAATCTCCAGCCTTTAGGCTGGGGTGCTGAGCACAAGAT
>CAYZTH010000030.1:0-7769 GCA_964481435.1 Candidatus Woesearchaeota archaeon | reverse complement strand
ATCTTGTGCTCAGCACCCCAGCCTAAAGGCTGGAGATTTCTTTCTAGTTAAAATGAAACTTGATGATATAAAAAGTTTAGGCCGGTCCAAGTCAGGAACAATAAAAATTGTCCCAAAAAAAGGAAAAGAAGTCAATCTCGGAATAAATGTTGTAAGACTTTTAGCAAATATTCCTTCAGAAGGATTAGATGCCATGAGATTAGATGGAAGTGGCAATCCTTGCCCAAATGCACAACGATGGATTTCTGAATATTTATTGCGTTACGGCCTCGTTACAGAGACTATGAAGGGAAGCAAAGTTTATGTCAGAACATCAGAAGCGAATGAAGCCGAATATTCATTTGAACCAAATGAGGATATTAGGCTAGCCCAGACTCTTTTTAGTAGACGGGTCAGAACATCTTCGGGGGATAAAAGTTATTTATAATTAAAGATTTATTTTGCCCAGTAAGGCGTATTCTTCTTCTCTACAACTGGTTCCTGAACTAAGAAGGCATTCATAGCCTTATTTCCCATGGATAAGGGCGTTATCTTCTTTGCCGATGTTACGCTTGAAACTTGATTATAGAACGATTCAGACAGGATTATCTCGCCTTTGAAGGCCTTTCTCTCAAGTGCCTTGGCTATATTTGTTGTATCTGCCACAGGCGTATACTTCAAGGACTTATCCATACCTATAGACGAAACAACCAGTGGCCCAGCATGCAAGCCCGATGATACGCTTATCTGGAATGTCTGCCCCCTCACAGCTAACTCTTGATTAAGCTCTTGAGTTATCTTCTTTATCTCCTGTGCGGTCTTTAGGGCCATTGCCTGATGATTTCCCTGAGGATTTACATTAAAGAATATAATGAATTGATTATCATACAAATCAGCTACTCCCCCATTTGCTTGGATTCTTTTAAGGACTTTTGAAAAATATGTATCTGCTAACTCATTGAACAAGAAAGAATCTTTATTTTTCAGAGCAATAAGATCATTCATTCCATTGACTCTAATCATAAGAACACTCACTTCTTTTTTCTGACCAGCTATAGTCTTAGGCTCTATTTTAGAAGCAGCAAGTCCTGCAGCATATTTATCGAACAATGCCTTAATTACATCTATCCTTGAGGAGAAAATCCTTTTATCTTGGCTTGTTGATGCCTCAATCCTTGATTTCTGATGCTGTCTAGTTATTTCAGACATCCTTAAAGAAGGTTTTTGTGTTTCGGTCATTTTTGAAGTCACTACCTTATTTTGAGTATTTCTAACTGGGCTTTCTGTATTCTTAAAAGCTTTGGATGATGAAAAACCCTGTCCGTAATTGCCCCTAGCAGATGCAGGAGATTTTGACGACGAAGCTGATTTTGCATTTGACACTGGTCCAGAAGCCTTGGGGCTTGATGCATCGTCTTGATAGACTTCATAACCTCTGACTGTTGCCGGAGCCTCTCTTTTTTTCTTCTTTGATTTGAATATTCCAAATAAGAACTTTCTTTCAACGCAAATAAGTACAATCAAAAGAACAAGGATTATAATAATCATGGTTGGAACAAAGACAGACTTGTTGCTGCCCTCTAAACTCAAAGAGCCAGATGCCTGCCCAGTAACCTGTCCCACAATTCCAATAGGAACCCGGGGTATTACCTCGCTGCTGTTCTCTGACTTCAGGTTTAATTCATACTCTCCCTGAGGAGTTTCTAATTCATTAAGAGGATACTCTAACTGACCATTGACTTTGATTTTAGGATTAATTATCTTATCTACTTTTATATCTCCCATGATGAAGCTAAGCTCAATCGGCCTCTGATAAACAACATTCCCTATATTCTTTATTATAAGAATAGAATTTACAACTTCATAAGAGATTTTTTCTACAACCGGAACATAAATTATTTTTTGAACTGTAAAACCAGCGCCACTTGCCTCAATAATATAATCTTGAGGTGAAGCATCTAAAGAAAATCTGTATTGAACCAATCCAGCATAAGAATCATTTGTTTGATTGGTCGTATTTATAACTTCATTGAATAGTATGACTGTCTTCTGGAAGCCAAACGCCCCACTATCCACCCTCATAATCTTTACAGAGATTGGCTCACTTATAGGATTATATGCTTGGTCTACAACAACAGGAGATATCTCAATTATTTCTCCAGGCACTACTGAATCTCTATCTGTTCCAATTATCAAAGCAGTCTTGACAACACCGACTTCAAAAGTTATCTCTGATAAACCGCTGTTTCCCTTATCATCATTTAATTGCATGACCAGTATATGTTGTCCAGGAGCAATATTTTTCTCAAGGATTATGGGCTCGGAAAAAGATCCTTTAGAAACAACTGTTGAATATTCCTTGCTGTCAAGTATTATCTTTGCAGCGCCATTAAACACAGCCCCGTTTACCATACTGACTCTGCCTGAGATTTTCAGTTCTTCTTGAGGCATAAAAAACTGTTTATTCAAGCTAGGTACAATTTTTATCTCGCTTGTTATCTCAAAAGTCTGAGTCTGAGCCAAGTCAACAATTGAACCCTTCTCCAGAGTGGCCTGAATATAGCATGACCCTGCCCGTGACGCTACAAATTCAAATGAAAATTTTTTCTCTTTATTCATTTCTGTTGAAATCGGAGAATAGAACAAGAGTGTTTCCCTATCTCCACAGAATAATGATGCTCTCAAAAAACCCTGGAAATTATCCACAGTCATAACACTCATGGTCTGAGATAATTTATCTCCAAGATTATACTGCTCGCCCATACTATTCAATATTATTTTTGCCTGAACAACAGACACAGATAGTGCAAGAATAAACATCAAAACAACAAAAACATATACTTTTTTAATTTTCATTTTACTCTCTTTTCTTATCTCTTTTTCTCTCCCTTTTTACAAGAAAGTCATGCGTTTTGGCTTTTTAAAATTTATTGTGATGTCGTTGATAACTGAAAAGCCCATAAACTCTGAAAGGATACAAAAAAGCATAGAAAAGAATTTAAATTCCAGAGCATTTTCAATGCATGAACCTTGAAAGAAGGAGAGCAAATAGGAGATTGAGTTTAATTCTTGCAGGATCCCTAGCACTTGGAGGCTCTGGAATTTTATCTCCCCCCGCAGCATATGCCCAAGAAACCGGCGTAATAGCCACGTCTGATAATCAGCCACTAACTGAGGGACTATGCAGACAAGTTTTTGGTAATTTTCTTGAACAAATCGTAGAAGATGTTTCAACAGCCATAACTAATAAAGATTTAGAGCCCGTAAGAGATAAATATGAAGATTTTTTGAGCATTTTCATGAGCATGGGCCCATTCGAAGAAATGCCCATACCCGAAAGTGCTCGCAGAGGCACACCAACCTCAGACACCTATGTAAAGGCAGTATTTGAAAGAAAAGCCAACGTAGATCGTGCTGTAAGTTACATAACAAGAAATACGCGGATAATAACTGAGGTCGAAATCGATGAAGGTTCAGGAGAACCAACATACACCTTCAAAGTCTGTCTCGGCCTAGATGATTCAGAATTCAACGAGGCAGATTATCTACAATTTTATATGCAAAAAACAGACAACAGATGGCAAGTAAGCAATGTAGTTCGAGACATAGAGGGTACAAAAGGCCCCCTGTATAACATGTCTCACCTGCAAGCGCTTGCTAACTCTGAAAGACAAAAAAAAGTTGAAAAAAGAAGACAACAGATCCTAAGCAATATGAAAGCAAACGGATGGGATATAGATGAACTACAGCGACGTGAAGCTGCTGGCGAGTCTATCTCTGACTTAATTGAAGACGCAAGAAAAAGGCGAGAAGGCATAAACCAATCAACACAACCTATCCAAGAACAATCTGAATCAATACCAACATATGCACAAACAGAGTATGGGAATAACGGAGATTATGGATATAACGGACCAATTGCCCGAATAGGAGATATCGACGTCTATCCAATGTACTGCCCGGTACAATACGGGGACCTGGAATACATAATAACTAATTCGGGAGTTGTTCAGACTGATGATTATGATTTGTTTATGGCGGCATTTCCAGAACGTAGCAATCCAAAGAATCCAAAATATATGTCAAGACAAGAGTGGAATAAAACATACGAAAACTTGAAGGTAGATTTTCCAGCATATCTGCTAGGTATAAGAAGAAGATCTGGGTCAGGAGCAATTGACTTTCCAAGAGCTACCTGCACAAAAACAGGAGGTGCAAGAGCGACTTATGATGGATTAGGAGATCATGGATATCAAGGATGGTGTCTTCTAAATGGTTCAAAAGCCCCTACAAACGTACCTCCCGGAATAAGTGATTTCACATATCGGTGGTGCATGGTCCCTGACCAGAGTACAAGCGAGTATCTTGTTGTTCTTGGTGGTTCAGATGGAACTGGAAAAAAAGCAATAGGCATCGGCCAATTATACCAGCGTCAAGGACCAGGCCCTCTTGTACCAACCAAGTTACTGAATGTAAATGAAGTCAAATTAAGATAAAATTTCATCAAATCAGTTCTTCGTTAGCTTTATAAATATTAGAGGATAATTCTTTTTAGGGTACCATAAACAAAATGAAGATAATTGCACTACACTGCGACTACATCCGCTTTAAGGCCCTGAAAAAGGCCATCAAAGAACCTGAAGAGTTGGATGAAAAAGAAAAAAAGGGAAGAGAAATCAAAGAATGCTTAGTTGTCCTTTCAGCTGTTGAAAGGAACGATGAAGGATTTGAAGAAGAAATCTCAAAAAAATTAGTCGAAAATATAAAAGGCATAGCTGAACAAGTCAAGTGCAAGAAAATAGTTTTATATCCCTATGTTCACTTAACAAGTCATCCCTCTGCACCAATAAGCGCAACCAAGGTTCTCTACCTTGCTTCTGAATCACTAAAAAAAGAAAAGTTCGATGTCTTCAGAGCTCCTTTCGGATGGTATAAAGAATTTGAGCTTAAATGTAAAGGTCATCCCCTCTCAGAACTATCAAGAAAAATCTATGTTGGTGATGCACCAGGGGGAACTGGAGGAAAGACCATTGGCGAAACAAAGATACTCCTTGAAAGCAAAGAAGAACCAGTTGATACTAAAAAACTTCTTCATGATATCTCAAAATCAAGACTAGACAGAGAAAAACTAAAAGAGAATGACCACAGGATTCTTGGACAGAAACTTGACTTATTCAGTTTCTCAGAAGTTGCTCCGGGGATGGTTTTCTGGCACAACAACGGATTAATAATTTATAATGAACTTGTAAACTACTGGCGCGATGAACATAGAAAAGCAGGTTATCAAGAAATTTCAACACCTCAAATAATGGACAAGAAACTCTGGCTCATCTCAGGACACTGGGAGAAATACAAAGACGGAATGTTCTTCACAGAGTATGAAGGAAAGAAACTTGCTGTCAAACCAATGAATTGTCCAGGAGGAATTTTAGTTTATAGATCAAAACCAAAAAGTTACAAAGAGCTTCCATTAAGGGTCGGAGAACTAGGCATAGTTCATAGATTAGAATTATCTGGAGTTCTTGCAGGATTATTTAGGGTTGTTAAATTCACCCAAGATGATGCGCACATATACTGCCAAGAAGACCAGATTGAACAAGAGGTAATGAACATAATCAAACTACTTGATAAAATATACAAAAAATTCAATTTGCCATACAGGCTAGAATTATCAACAAGGCCCGAAAAAAGGATTGGTTCTGATAAACAATGGGACATGGCCGAGGAAATACTAGAAAGAGTCCTGAAAAAAAATAAGATGACCTACAAAATAAATAAAGGCGATGGAGCGTTCTATGGCCCAAAGATTGATTTTCATTTGAAAGATTCTCTAAATCGCGAGTGGCAGTGCGGAACAATCCAATTAGATTTTGCAATGCCTGAAAGATTTGAATTAACATACTATGGAGAAGACAGCAAAGAACACAAACCAGTCATGCTGCATAGAACAGCTCTTGGCTCTCTAGAGAGATTCATTGGAATCTTATTAGAACACACAAACGGCAGCTTACCGGTATGGCTCTCTCCGATTCAAGCTAGAATAATCTCATTCACAGACCGAAATATAAAAGCCTGTGAAAAACTAAAAAAACAATTTGAAGAGCAGAACATCAGAGTAGACATAGATACAAAGAATGAAACAGTCAATAACAAGATAAGAAACGCAGAGATGCTTCACATTCCATACATAATCTGCCTAGGCGATAAAGAAGAAGAAAAAGGCACTCTAGCAGTAAGGCCAAGAGGAAAAAAGCCCGAATTTGGTGTAAAGACAGATACATTCTTAGAAAAGATTAAGAAAGAAATTGAAGAGAGGAAATAATCCCATGTCATTCAAAGAACTTGTGAAAAAAGTTGAGTCAAGTCACGAATATAAGACTTTTAAAAAAGAAAATCCCAAATCTATTCTCTATTCAGCATTCTTTTTGATGAGGCAAGCCGCAGGCAATTTAATTCTTGAAAATCAGCAGCTTGATTTCTGGCTAGGCAAAGACGACGTTACATCATTTGCCTTTGATGGAGAAAAGATACTGATGAAAAAAGACCAACTCGAGCCAGCACACGATAAAGAAGATAGAAATTTCAGAGAACTTGATAAAACCCTTTCAATAGACACAGAAGAGGTAAAAAAAATAATTATTAAGGAGATTGAAAAGAATAATTTTGAAATAAAAGATGTTTCAAAAATAATACTTGTTCTGCAAGAAAAAGAAAAGACACAAGTCTGGAACATAACCTGCATCATCGGCCTTAGCATGCTTAGAATTCATGCTGACATGAAAGGCAAAGTCCTTGAATCTAAAAAAAGCAGCTTATTTGACATGATGAGAGTCGAGAAAGGAAAAAAAGCAGAAACCTCGGATAAAAAGTAATAAAATAAAATGGAAATCATCGCACTTCTAGCAACAATCCTTGGAATAGCTACTGGCCTAGCGAATATACCCCAAATCATGAAGATATTCAAGAGAAAAAGCGCCAAGGACATTTCAATAATTGCACAGACTATCTTTTTTATAAGTTCAATAATCTGGCTCATCTATGGTTTTCAATTGAATAATTTCCCACTGATAATTGCGAATATAATCTATGTTATAACTTATGCAATAATCATCATCGGTTTCGGTATGTACGGAAAAAAGAAATAGATTATCCCCCAAGACCATTTATTGAGAATTTTGATTTCTTAGGCAATTCTGGTGGAGTTCTTTCTATGTATGGAATTCCGGTTAATGAAGATATTTTAGTTCCTATCTCTTTATATTTTGTATTCTGAGCCATCATGCCACGTGAAAATTGTATTTCTTTTCCATTTTTAAGAACTAAAAAGAGTAAACAACGAAGGACTTTTCTTTTTTTCTTATTACCTGTAGTCTCTATTGACCATACTAAATCTAATGACTTTATATCCTTAAAAGAATATTTTTGAGTATTGTTCTTGAATAATGTCTTGTCCTTAATGATTAATGTTTCTTGCATTCTATCTATGTCTATTGTCCTATTGCTTGAGAAGATAATTACTAATATACCTAGAATAGAAGCAGCGATGCCAATAAAAAGCTTTTGTGTTAATGGTTCTATTTTTATTATATTTGCTAAGATTAGGACGCCTAAGACAAGAAAAAGGATTCCAATAACAATGACCCAAAGCAGGTTTTCCTTTAAAACTATTGAATTATCCCCCTCTTTTACAATTTTCATAATAAATCAAAATAAAAACAATATTTAAATATTCTCAAAAGCCTCTGACAGGGATTGAACCTGCGACCCTTTGCTTACGAAGCAAATGCTCT
>CAYZTH010000029.1:0-7974 GCA_964481435.1 Candidatus Woesearchaeota archaeon | reverse complement strand
AGTTTATATTTGAGATGAAAAAGTTACTTCTTGATCTTGAAAAGAAGTAAAAGTATCGGTCCCCCTATGCACTCTCCGTGCTTCTACAATCTTGTTTATTTAGTACAGAATTTCATGCAGTTCTTTTAGATACTTAATGTGATCTTGCTTGAGCTTCTTGAACTCTGACTTGTTTGTCTTCTTAATTATGTCCAGGCTCTGCTCTGCACTTATGACCTCTGGCAAGATTACATAATCTGCTCCAGCATCATAGAACTTGAGAGCATCATCAATTGTCCTTGATGTAACAACAACAAAAATACCCCGAGATATCTTTTTGAAGTGAGATATGATCAGGAGATTATCCTCTTTTTCTGGAACAGTTGAAATAACAATTTTTAAATTGCTTGCGGTAATTCTCCGGAGGAATTCTTCATTATCCACATCCCCATATATGCAAGAAATTTTTTGTTTTGATAAAGCTTGAATAATCTGGGGATTATAATCCAAGACAATCAATTTGTTTTTGTATTTCTCTAAATTTTTTAAATAAATTGTGCCCATCCTGTGGCAACCGATTAAAAGAATTGTTTTTTTGTCTTCGCCGAGATAATCATACTTAGATTCTAGTTTAGTTGGAATCTTTATCGAATCAAAGAGATGACCGAAGAAAGGACTGAATTTCTTGCTGAATTTTAAGATATATGGTGTTGCAGCAATCGAGATAACTGCCATTAAGACTACTAAATCAAATCCTCTTTGAGAAATAACACCAAAACTAAGTGCTGTGAGACATAGTATTAAAGTGAATTCGCTAAGCTGCGCAAAGGAAAATCCTATTTCTAGAGATGTTCTTGTGGTATATCCCTTAATTCTCAGAATTAATGCGGTAAATAGTGGCTCTACAATAAATAAAACAACTAGCATGGGGATTAAAGGCCATAAAACTTCTTTTGAAATATTATTCAACCATAAACCAACTGCGACAAAGAACATTACTGAAAAGAAATCCCTAAGTGATTTTGTTTTTGATTCTATCTCTAATTTAAAATTTGTATTCGCCAAAAGAATTCCTGCTATAAATGCTCCCGTTGCTATAGACGTCTTTAATAAGTAAGATAGCGCTACAAAAAGGAATAATACTGCTAAAGAAAAAACAAACAAAAGTTCGGAGGATTTTGCTGCTTTTTTAATCACTGGCTTAATTACCTTGTTAAGTAAAAATGCAATCGCTACAAGAAAAACTAATTTTCCTAGTGAAATTAACATGAACAGAGGGTTAAACTCCTTAGATAAAATTGCTAGGGCAATAATTGCCAATACATCTTGCACAAGCATGATTCCAACAATAAGCCGGGCATGTAAGGTATTAAGCTCATTTTTATCAGAGAGAATCTTTGTAATAACCACGGTTGAACTAAAGGAAATTGCCAAAGCAATCCAAATTGCTTCTATTTTTGAAAAAGAAAACGCAATTAAAACAAAAAATCCGGCTATTGTAACAGAGGCTACTTGAATAATTCCTGCAAGAAGGGATGTCCCAACACTACTTTTCAATTTTTTTAAACTCATTTCTAAACCGGCCACAAATAATAAGAAAGCTATTCCCACTTCAGCGAACCCGTTAATTAATGAAGGATCTTTTATTAATCCCAAAACAAGGGGGCCGATAATTATGCCTGCAACGATATATGCCAAAATAAGCTCTTGTTTCAATAATTTTGATATCAATGCTAGAACTGCCGCGATTATCACGACCAAGGCTATGCTGAATAATACAGAAGGATTTGAGAAGGGATTTGTTAGAAATATAGAACTTACGCTGTTTCCAATTATTCCTGAAAAATCCATATTTTATTCCTCTTTTTGATATCCTTTTAAGAAAAGAGAATATAAAAAGATTTTGTTAATGAATTTATTAAGAAAATATCATAAGATTTATAAATAACACAATACCACCAGTAGTGGATTATATAAAAAAAGGTACAATCCCTAGTATATAACTATGAAATGCCCATATTGTTTAGGAGATACAAAGGTTCTTGATAAAAGAGAGGGTAAAGATTCTTGCACACGAAGAAGAAGAGAGTGCCTAAAATGCAAGAGAAGATTTACAACTCATGAGAGAATCGAGACTCAGCTCGTTGTCATCAAGAAAGATGGAAGAAGACAAGTCTATGACCGAGAAAAGGTAAAGAACGGAGTTCTTAGAGCGTGTGAAAAGAGACCAGTAAGCCAGGATAAAATTGATAATCTAATAAATGAAGTAGAGATAAAGATAAAGTCTCATGATAAATCTGAAGTTCCGAGCAAGTTCATCGGAGAGCTTATCATGAAGAAATTGAAGAAACTTGATCCAGTAGCCTATGTAAGATTCGCCTCAGTCTACAAGGATTTCAAGGATGTTTCTGAGTTCAAGAAGGCGCTGAAAGAGCTGAAGAAGTGAAAATGCCTTATTTTCGCCCATTTTTTATTCGGTTTTTTGTCACACTTTGCAAGTGGTTTGAAAATCCTAAAAAAATACAAATTTGTGTTTCTCGACGACAAAAATTGTGTTTTGACCTTGTTATTTTCGAGTTGTAGCAAGAGTTTATAAAGAACTTTTTTCTCAGATGATTGCGTTGCACAATTTTTAAGGGCATTGTGCAGTTAGATTAAATTTTAGGTTCAATTATAAAAAAGGAGATAAAAAATATGGTCGAAGCAGGTGTTTTTGATTTTGAGAAGAACAAGGATAACTCTATGGATTCTAAATCTGGCTTCAGCTTCGGCATAAAAAAAATAAGAAAGAGGGACGGGAGACTGGCTGATTTTGATTTTATGAAAGTTAGTGATGCTATCTACAAGGCATTGAAAGCAACAGGCGATAGAGATTTTAAGGAAGAACATGAAAGGATGCTTGCTGATGAGCTTGCAAAAAAAGTCATGAACCTTGCTGAAAAAAGGCATAAAGTTCCGCATGTTGAAGAGATACAAAATTATGTTGAAGAGGTCCTTATGAAAGAGGGCTTTGTTGATGCTGCCAAGGCCTATATCATCTACAGAGAAGAACATAAGAAATTAAGAGATGCTACCAAATCCTTGCTTGATTCTCAAGATATTATAACCAAATATCTAGGAAAGAATGACTGGAGGGTCAATGAGAATGCTAACATAGATTATAGTCATTCTGGATTATTATGGCATGGCGTAGGCACTGTTATGGCTTACTATGGCCTAAACCACGTCTACCCTGGAGAAATCTCAAGATCCCATGCGGCTGGAGACATTCATTTGCATAACTTAAGTATGCCCCTATGTGGATACTGTGCGGGTTGGTCTTTAAGGCAATTGCTCACAGAGGGATTTGGAGGAGTTCCACATAAGATTGAGAGCAGCCCAGCAAAACATATGAGAGTCGCTATGGGCCAAATGATAAATTTTATAGGTACCTTACAGAATGAGTGGGCTGGAGCCCAGGCTTTCTCAAGCGTTGATACTTATCTTGCTCCTTTTGTAAGATACGACAAACTAGATTATAATACAGTAAAGCAGTGCATGCAAGAATTTGTATATAACATGAACGTAACATCAAGATGGGGCGGACAGACTCCTTTCTCAAATATAACCATGGACCTTAATCCTCCAAGTGACTTGAAAGACCAGAATGTCATAATCGGGGGAAAACTGATGCCTGAAACCTATGGAGACTTCCAAAAAGAGATGGATATGATAAACAAGGCATTTCTAGAGACAGTTTTACAGGGAGATGCAAAAGGCAGAGTATTTACCTGGCCAATCCCTACCTATAATATAACAAAAGACTTTGAATGGGATTCTGAAGTCTCAAACTTGCTTTTTGATATAGCTGCAAAATATGGAATTCCTTATTTCTCGAACTTCATCAATTCTGACCTAAGTCCTTCAGATGTCAGAAGCATGTGCTGCAGACTAAGGTTAGAACTAAAAGACCTGGCAAGAAATGTAACTGGCGGATTATTCGGTTCAGGAGAGAGTACGGGAAGTGTCGGAGTAGTAACGATGAATCTACCAAAGATAGGCTACAATGCAAAGACCGATGATGAATTTTTTGAGAGGCTTGATCAATTGATGTATCTTGCAATGGAATCTTTGGAAATAAAGAGAAAGGTTGTTACAAAGAATTTTGATAACTGGTTATTGCCTTACTCAAAGAGATATCTTGGAAACTTAGACAATCATTTCTCAACAATCGGCCTAGTTGGAATGAATGAAGCATGCTTGAACTTTTTAGGAGATGACATTGCCAGCAAAGAGGGACAAGCATTCTCTGTGAAAGTACTAAACTTCATGAGAAATAGGCTGCAGGAATTCCAGGAAGATACTGGACATATCTATAATCTTGAAGCAACACCTGCAGAAGGAACCTCTCATCGATTTGCAAGAATAGACAAACAACTCTACCCAAACATAATAACAAGCGGCAAAGATGCTCCCTATTATACCAATTCAACACAATTGCCTGTGGAATATACTGACGATATTATGCAATCTCTAAAACACCAGGAGCCATTGCAAACACTATATACTGGCGGAACCGTCTTCCATACTTTCTTGGGAGAATCCATCACAGGGGATGCTGCAAAACTTTTGATAAAAAAGATGACTGCTAATTTCAGGCTCCCATACTATACTCTAAGCCCAACTTTCTCAGTATGCCAGAACCATGGGTATATGAAAGGAAAGCAAGAAATATGTCCAACATGCAGTGCAAGGAATGAAGTTTATAGTAGAGTTGTTGGATACATCAGACCTGTCGCTTCCTGGAATGCTGGAAAGAAAGAGGAATTCAAACAGAGAAAGACATATAATTATTCTGATTTCAATAGCACAGCACAAATTCTTGCTAGTAAGGGCTGCTGACTAATTGTCTAAACTTAAACAATAAAAAGCCTCTTTTTCATTATCCGAAAATAATTCATTCAATTCTGCAATAAATTTAAAACCATATTTTTCATATAACTTCCTTGCAGGGATATTATTTTTATTAGTAAATAAAAATATTTTTCTTGACTTTAGATTATTTGAGATGAAATATTCCTTAACATCTTTAATCGCAAAATCGACTAGTTTTGAACCAATGCCCTTCCCCCTTAGCTCTTTATTTACAAAAATCTCCTCAAATTCCACTACACCTGATTGGGGGTTTTCCTTTATATGCCACTGTAGCACACCTACTATTTTATTATTCTCTTTTGCTATAATCATTTTATTATATTTAAGATAACTTTCTACCCGGTTTTTTATTATCTTCTCATTTTTATAATGATTAAAATAATTAATTAATTCTTCTTTATCATTATTATCTGCAACTTGGATTATCATTTTAAATCTTATAGGGACAAAAGGTAGCTGTCTTTTATAAATCTATTTTTGCTCTTTTTAAAGCATAAATTTATTAATTCGTTTTAATAGGAGAAGAGATGTTAATCAAAGGTTTTCAAAAATTGAGCATGATAGATTATCCGGGCAAGACTGCAAGCGTTATTTTCTTATTTGGATGCAATTTTTTATGCAACTTCTGCCATAATCCAGAACTTCTAGACGCTGTAAAAGCCAAAGAACTCAAGACTTATGATGAGAAAGAGATTCTTGATTACCTTGGAGCAAATGTAGGCTTCTTGGATGGCGTTGTTGTTACAGGGGGAGAACCTACACTTAATCCTGAATTGCCTGAATTTTTGAAAAAAATTTACGCCCTTGGATTACTTATTAAGCTAGACACTAATGGGAGCAATCCCGAGATGCTGCAAGACCTATTAGATAAGAGAATTGTTGATTTCTTGGCCATGGACATAAAAGCTTGGTTCGAGGACTATCCAAAAATACTGAAAAATCAGGATAAAATTGATATTGAAAAAATAAAAAAATCAGTCAACCTGGTAAAGAAATTCCCTAATTATGAATTCAGAATAACAATAGCTCCCGGAATAAACAAGGATGATATTATCAAAATATCAGAGTATCTAAAACAAAATGGGGCAAATAAAAAACTTGCAATTCAAGAGTTTAGGCCAGACAAAGTCTATGACAAAGATCTTGAACAGTTTCCAAAGACTACTGAAGGAATACTGAATGAGTTTGCAGAAATTGCCAAGCCCTTCTTTGAACAAGTGGTCATAAGAAAAGAATAAGATAATACCAATAAAAGATAATAAAGTTTTTATATTCTAAAGTTCTGTTCAAACATGGAATTCAGAGAAGCCACAGAGAGGGATGCTGAAGGTATAGCCGAGGTTCTTAAGGCGAGCTATAATATGTCTTCAACAGAAGAAGCAGTACAGGCCTTTCTTACAGAGATAAAAAAGGAGTATCGCTATATTGTTGCTGTTGATAATGGGGTCATTATTGGATTTACTAGTTGGCAAATACACGGCTTGCCAAAACATGGATTATTTGAACTAGACAGAATTGCGGTTCTTCCAACGCATAGGGGTAGCGGTGTTGCAAAACAATTATTTGATGCTCTTGTCCAGGCAGCAGATGCAAAATATAAAGAGTATGGATTTAGAGCAAGAAAATTAATTCTTTATACTCATGCCTCAAATACCCGGGCGCATGCATTCTATGAAAAAATGGGTCTCAAGCGAGAGGATGCTCTCTTAAAAGACCACTATTATCCGGGTGTTGATGAAGTTATTTATGTCAAATTCTTTGAGTAAAGGAAAAATGGGCCTGCTAGGAATTGAACCTAGTATCTTCGCTGTACTCATGTAATCACCTTTTGGGGTGACTTGTCAGGGGTCGCAACCCCTACGATGTGAGAGCGACGTCGTACCGGTGGACCACAAGCCCATAAAATGATTAATATATACTGCTTAAAATAGTTTTGTTTTGCCCATTTATATTCTTTTTAACGATAACCTTATAAATTATAAATTCCAAACTTAAGCATGACAGAAAAAGAGGGCGATGATGTAGATAGAATTATAAAGCAAGCAAGTAGAAAAACAGAAACTGAAGCAGTTCATTTGAGGGAAGGGAATATAAGTTTGATTCTAAATGATTATGATGATATTTTCTCAGATTTCGATCCAAGAGCATATTCTGAGAGGTCATTATCAGATGATTTTATTTATGAGTGCAAGAAAGCTGTGAGAGATAGAGAAGAGGAATTTGAACTTAGATTATTAGTTCCAAAAGATAAGAGAAATATATATCATGAAGTCAAAATAAAGAAGAGATTGAAAGAGTATTTCCAGAGACATTCTATAGAAAAGGCAGAAGAAGTCAAGAAAGTTTTAAGAAATGGTCTTACAATGGCCCTAATTGGATTTATTCTTATGATTGCGGGCGCAGCCCTTATTTTTACAAATTTTTTAGAAGGAACATTCATGTTTGCTGTTCTCTTAGTTATCCTTGAGCCTGCTGGCTGGTTCTTCTTTTGGGAGGGTTTAGCTAAAATTTTCTTCATATATGAAGAAGAAAGTAAGAAAAAAGTAGAAGCGAAGTTCTATAAGAGGATGCTGAATGCTAAAGTTTCTTTCTTAGACTATTAACAACCTTCAACAACTTTGTTTGGATGTTTTAATTGCTCTGCTAATTGTTGGGCAATTTCGTTTATCATTTCAGGTTCAACTGTTCCATACGTGAGGATGCCAACTTCTTTACGTATCCGATTCCCTGGCCTCGGAAGAACAAATCCGATTCTCCCTGCATTAGTAGTGTAGAGAACTAGATGTACACATTCTCCACTAAGTGTTTTCAAATCATACTCAAAAAGGCCTTGTGTTCCTTCTACACTCACCCCACCACCATAAGCATATGGAAATTTTGTGGGATCATGGGCTTGATACGCACAATCTAAAGCTCTTAATCCTGGGATTCTTGCTTCACTTTGAAAAGTCAAACCAGGTCTTTCTATCCCTATTAGTGCAGCATTAACATCTTCAACTATTCCCATTCATAAAAAGAATTATCTAATGTGACATCCTCTGTCGCCTAAAGGTTTGACGCTGATGCGTCAAATCCTCACTT
>CAYZTH010000028.1:0-8123 GCA_964481435.1 Candidatus Woesearchaeota archaeon | reverse complement strand
TTAAGATTCATGGACTTTGAACCAGGACTACCGCCCCTATCCTCCTTTTCAATGAAATCATTCAGATTGTATATGATGCCTCGATTCCCCTCTTTAATAGACGAACCAGAATCCACCCTATGGGCTTTGTTATTTTCTCCAAAAGAGACCGATGTTAGAAACATAATTGAAATTAACACGATTACTAAAAAAGCAAATATTTTGTTTACCTTATATTTCATCTTTTATCATTTTCATAAATTTACTATTTCTGTCTGCGTATGCATTGTTTCTGCGCCTGGCCAAAAGGATAATAACCACAAGCAGAGCAATAAAGACAATTAAAATACCCCCAAAGATTAAATAGATACCTCCACTTGTGTCTCCTTCACTTGATTCCTGGCTACCAGATATGCACTCACTGCCATCACATCCTTGGGCGCATAATTGTGTTTTCCATGAACCCTGAGAACAGACCATTACATTAACACTATCTTCTGAACATCTTCTCTCGCCCTCTCTACAACTTTTGCATCTCAAAAGATAAGGATCGCACCCATAAGCACAAAATTGAAGATTTCCCCACTTCCCTCCCATGCACTGCTGCAACACACTTGTAGACCAACATCGTTTGCTTGATTTCGAGCATGCCCCAAGACTGGTTTTAAAATCAAGACCTAAACCGCCATTAAATTCCACAGGATCATTAACAATTTGCCCACCAGGGCCACTAGGACCAGACTCATTTCCAGGCCTAGGAAGGATATTGAAAGTAAAATTATCTCTCGCCCATATCTTATTACTTCCATCAACTAAGCAGTTCCACTTATAGCTGCTTTGTTGAAATAATCCGGAATACTCTAAATAACAATTTTGTTCGCATAGGTTATTGGTAATTATAAGTGTCCAACCGCTTATGTTGATATACAGACTTAGATTGTTTATCTTTCTTGAATCATAGGCTTCACAACCCAAGGTTACACTCCCATTGCTTGAATAATTATCATAGGGTTCAGTCAGATAAACATAGGTCTTTTTCTCTTCATCATTACCCTGGAACTTTAGTTCAAAGTTTCTAGTTTCAGAACTTGCATTTATTCCCATCTTCTCTTCCCAGCATTCAATCTTCCATGAATGTTTTCCCATATCAAATCTATCACTTATAGTAGATGGTTTCCCATCATTTACAATTAAGTACTTTCTCTGAGTACCATCCACCCAAAGATAGCACTTAGCCCGACCATTTGGTATCTTAGTATAAACTGTAAAACCAAAATTAACAACTGGATCCTGTCCTAAAAATCCATTCGCTGGGCTGTTCAGCACAATGCTTGGCTTGAAATCAGGGGCAATTACTTTTTTAGGATAGAGTGTAGCTCCAACACTACACGTATCAAAACCAAGTTTGAAATATCCATCCCCTATATTACATCTACCTGGCCAATTTAACCCAAAACTATTCTTAGCTATCCAGTATCCAGTATTTACATCACCAGTATCCTTATATCCTGCAAGCACAACAATGTGAGTCCCTTCATTTTCATTGCCGTTGCATTTATAGACACAATTATCATCCCAAGTACCTCCCCAATTCATTATGATTGTAACCGGCCCATTATCAATGATTTTCTGCTTTACGTCACTGACTCCAGCATATTGATTAACAACATAATCATCTATTTTCCAGAGACGAGATACCTGATCTGTACAAGGAACACACCCATAATTAAGATTTTTATACGGGAAGCACTGTTCATCAGAGATCCCATATCTCATTAAATAATCGAACGAAGAATATCTAGACCCCCCATTACAATTTCCACACTCTGTGCAACAGTCCGATACAAGGTACTGTTCAGAAAGGTCGGGGTCAAGGAGGGGATTATTTGAATTTATCTTATATTTAGACTCTATTGAACCGAGTGTTCCAAAAGACCAGCAAGCCATGCACGAGCTCTGGTCCTTTATAGTAGTAAGCCAACCATTTATTTCATCAAAAAAAGGATACTTGTTCTTGGCCCATTTTGTTGAGACAGGTGGATTTCTCCAATCCCAATTTGAAAAGTCCTGATATCTGTATTCTGGCAAGCCACCTGTAGGGGCAGGCGTTTGTCCAGTTATACCTGGCGGAGTACCGATGACTTCCTGCTCTTTATATTTCAAATCCACCAGGTCCACAACAGGAACGTCAACCCCGGGTAAAAAATCGATATCCTTGACTATACACACTTGCTGGTCTGATGAAAAAATTCCTCCAGGTTGGCTCTTGCTTTCATACCCTTTTCTAGCGCAGTATGAATACTCTACAGCCACCTTGCCTGTAAAAAAGTCCCAAGCATCAACCTGCTGGCTATTCGGCAGGACACAAATTCCCCTCTGGCCCGCCCCTTCTTCCTGTATTTGATAACGATAGTTTCCGAACTGCTCTCCAAGCTTATCACAATATAGCTTTGCAACATTCGCAGTAGCCTGAACTTGAATGATTTGGGCAATAATCATAATAAACATAATCCCCATCAATAAAAGATAAAGACATTTTTTCATCTTCATTTTTTCCCCTTTTTTTCTTTTTTTTCTATATTTAATTTTTCCAACGAGACCTTTACAAAATCTGAATCATTAATATCGAGGAACTCGGCCTCATCTTTTGGTATCCAAAGAAGATAGCTGTTTCTTGATTTCACCACTTTTTTAATAAAACTCACTCCGGTTTTATCCATTTTCAATATAGCTTTTTTTCATTTATAAATTTATTACTAGCCTAATTATGGCCCGCATATTACAGGACATTGCATAGTAAAACTATGAAATACATAGTTATAAACCTTTCTGTACGTCTTAGCTCTCAACTATCGCCACAACAAGATTTTTAAATTGGCACCGACTTACTATAGCACAAAGAGAGGCAAAAAGGGAGGTAAAAGACTAAAAATGAACATCAACCCTAAACTCATAGCTATTGTGCCATTTTCTATGTTATTATCTATCCTCTTCTTGAAACAAGCCTCAGCTGAAGGCATTAAAATAGGCTCAATTTCTTTCACGCCGATAATCCTCATCCCTATAATTGTAATACTTATTTCAATCGCACTCATAATTATTTTAGTATTCAGATCAGACATAGCCAAGAAAATAAGGGAATACCAGCAAAAAAGATTAGATGGCAAGAAATACAAAGAAAATCCGCTTTCTACACAAAAAATAGAGTCCATAAATAGATACATACAAAAATTGCAGCTCTTGTTTCTAAAGCAGAAAAATATGGGCGATGTGATGATATGGAACAAATTCTCGGTGATAGTCAGAAATTTCTTTAAAGAGTTCCTAGGAATAGAATATGAGTTTACAGATGCCGAACTTGCCGATGAACTAGCCAAGAAGAGGCAAGGGCAGAAGATGATCGACATCGTAAAGCAATTAGAAGTAAGATACGCTGAAAACATCACAAGAAAAGATATTGAAAATTTAGAGAGGGATTTCGAACAAATCCTTTATTCCTTGAATACAAAAGAAGTCAGGAAGTTTGAGAGGCCTGAAAGACTCAAAAAACAAGCTAAACAGAACCGCGCAACCCATTCTAAAATCCTTAGATGAATTCTATTACTTCTAAGTGACAACATAAAGAAAGATTTATAAATAATACTTTCCTCTAAACAAAATGATACGAAACAAAATTCCTAATCCATGGTTAATAAACTGGGAAAATCTACAGAGTGTAGAGTTGTATAGTACAGATTTTTTAGGTTTACAAGAATATGACGTGCCTGATGATTTAGAACCAGTAAGGAAACATGACTTAAAACTAGGAGATCTTGTTTTTGCTCTAAGAGATGTATTTGTTGGCTATTCGGATTTTGGTGCACAAACCGCACATTGTAAAGGACTTTATCCCTGCACTGTTGTCGAAGAAAATAGAAGACTTTGGTTAAAAACAATGGTTGACAGAACCCCTTCTTCTCCAGCTGGAGCAGGATTTTTAGACAGGGGAACTCTCCTTCCTTTTGAGGAACCGATGTATAAGCGTAGATTGCTCGCTCTGCCTCATTTAAAATCATAAAAGTATAAATCCCCTAAATTCTTTTGATAACCTAAGTAATTACTTAAGGATTAAGGGAGAGTTCTGTATTTGAGATTTAATAGTGCCCATTCAGCTAATAGGAGACACACTGCTATTATCAAGCATATAGAAGTAAAATCAAAAATTCTTTCTCCTTTTTTTATTGGCAAGATTTCATTATAAGCTTTTCTTAGCTCTTCTTTAGAACTGACATTATAGTATTTTCCGCCAATCGGTTCTAAAATATGTTTTATACTATCTGAAGTAGCCTTAGAGGTGATGTTCTCTAAAAACATGCCGCCTTGGTTTGTTCCAACAACAACCAAATATATAGACATGCCCTGAGTATAATCATAAAAATTTTCAACAGCCCCGATATTCGCCTGCCCATCTGTCAAAACAATTACTGCTCCACTAATGCCATGAGACTTCAATAAATTTGCAGAAGTGATAATCGCCCCGCTGATGTCTGTGCCATCAATATCCTTTGTAGTGACTTTTGATATTGCAGATTTTATCTTTTGCTTGTCATTTGTAATTGTTTGCTCAATAAAACTGACTCCTGAAAATGAGACTACACCCATCTGGGCCTGTCCTTTCATAGTATCAATAAAATTTATAGCAGTCTCCTTTACAACCGCTAATCTATTTGGAAGAATATCATTTGCCAGCATACTGCTAGAAGAATCTATAACTAAAACAAAATTAGAGCTTGCCACATTTCCGGTATATACTATCGAAGGCTGAGCCAGAGCTAAGAAAATAAAAAAGACAACACCGGCCATCAGATATAATCCCGTCAGATTTTTGGATATAATCTGTGTTCCAAAGACTCTTTCAATAGCGCTAAAATTTGCAAATCTAAGGGCTTTTCTTCTTGTATACTTTAAAGAAATGAAATGAACAAAAACCACCCCAATCAAGACTACTAAAAATATCAAAAGATAGTACCAATTTTCAAGTATTAACCTCATTTTTCCCTCTTTTTTTTATTATATTTTCAACATAATCTAATTATTTATATCTTATGCATTGTGGTTTTAAATTTTTGAAAATTTAAAAAGCCACAATCTCTTTTTTTCGTGATTCCCTTCTCTTGAACAATGCAATCAAAGATGAAAGGAAACCCATATTTGTAGTGAGTTTGATAAAATCAATATCATTTTTTGAGAATATATCCTTTATGCTTTCTTCCTCTCTTCGGGCATATGCCCCATATTTTTTATTTATAACCTTCGTATCAACCAGTAAAGTCTTATTGCTATAAGGATCCTGAAGCACAATCTCTCCGACATTTTCTAAGTTCTCGTCCCGGGGATCTTTTATCATCACTGCGATTGTGTCAAATTTCTTCCCATAGAGCCCTAGTATTTTCTCAAAATTCTTCTTGATGCCTATAAAATCAGATATAATTACAACCAATGATTTTTCTTCAATCAGATTGAATAAATACTGGAGAGACCCTTCTATATCAAACTTTCCTCCATAATTTTTAGAATCAGAAAGTTCTTTTAAAAAAATGAAAAATTGCCTTTTTCCAGTAACTGGCTTGACAAATTTATTTATTTTGTCATTAAAAAAACCAAAACCAAATGCATCGTTTGAATTTAAGGCAATATATCCCAATAATGCAGCCACATCTGCAGCGTACTCGTGCTTAAGCTTATCTGTAGACCCAAAAAGCATAGACTCACTTGTATCAATAAGAAAATAGACCTTTATTCTTCTCTCTTCAATATACTCCCTGACAAGAAGCTTGTTCGCTTTCTGGCTAGCTTTCCAGTCAATCCGGTAATAATCATCTTCCGGGGTATAATCCCTAAAATCTTCAAACTCCAAGCCCTTACCCTTAAAAACAGACTTATACTTCCCCACAAGTTTAGATTGAACTATCTTCCTTACATTAATTCCAAGTTGATTGATAATTCTCGTGACATCTATCTCTATTCTTCTTACAACTCTCTTGCTTGCTTTTTTATTTTTCTTAAACATTTTACAAAATTACTCCCCTTCTAATAAGCAGATTTTCAACTGAATAATTCATGTTTATGGCACCTGAACCTTAGACAATATCTCTGTAATTATATCTTCAACCTGAACATTCTCTGCTTGGCCTTCATAATTCAAAAGAATTCTATGCCTCAAAACGTCATGAGCAACTGTTTTTACATGATGTGGAGTGACATATGATTTTCCTTCAAGGAGCGCCTGTGCTTTTGAAGCAATAAACAAACCAATAGAAGCTCTGGGAGAAGCGCCCAGGTAAATATACTTAGACAAGAGAATTTTCTTATTCTTTTTTCTTGTAGATTCAACAATTTTAATGATATATCTTTCAATCTGTTTTGATAAATAAATTGTCTTGACAAATTTTTGCATTTCTATAATCTGCTTTGCATTTGTAACCCCCTTAATATGAAAATCCTCGAATTTTTTCAGGGTCGAGTTTTCTTTCATTATCCTCTGCTCTTCATCTCCAGAGGGATACGGCATATTCAACTTGAATAAGAATCTGTCTACTTGTGCTTCTGGCAAAGGATTAACTCCTGCAGATTCAATCGGATTCTGGGTTGCCATAACAAAGAAAGGCAATGGCAGATTGTAGGTTGATCTTGAGATGCTTACAATTTTCTCCTGCATAGCCTCAAGCAGTGCAGACTGTGTCTTTGAAGAAGCCCTGTTTATCTCATCAGCAATTAAAAAATTAGCAAAAATAGGCCCCTTGATGAAAATAAGACCTTTCCCTTTTGAAAAACTTGTCAATCCCAAGATATCTGTAGGTAGCAAATCAATGGTAAACTGTATCCTCTTTGTTTCACAACCAGATGCTTTTCCCAGGGCTCTTATCAAAAGTGTCTTGGCTATTCCAGGAACTCCCTCCACTAAAACATGCCCATCAGATAAGACTGCTCTCAAAACACCATCTATGACCTTTTCTTGCCCGACAATGACTTTAGAAATTTCTCTTTTAATTCTGTCAAGTATAACAGAATACTTTACCGACTTAACACCTCTTCTTTTTTTCATCTTTTACTCTTTTTAATATCTTCTTTCTCAATTCAGCATCACTTATTAATTAAAAAGATTGAGATATATAAAGTTTATCTCTCATCTTCCTCTCATCCCAGATCTTCTTTTACTATAGTACACTGAAAATGCTGCCGCAATCAATATCAGCCCGAGTAGCACAATAATTGAAATGACTATAAAATTATTCATTCCGCCAATCAGTATATTTCTTCTTCCTGCACCAGCATTTTCAACAACACCCTTACAAGCCTGTATAGCCCTCTCTGCAAGAATTATAGAAGAATTATACTCTCCTTTAGTAAACTCTGCTTCTGCCCTATTCAGGATTTCTTTTAATTCTAAACACTCTGGATTATTATTGATATACTCTCTTAAGAGACTGTTTATATCCTGTGATTTTTTCCTCAAGGCCTGGTCTACCTCCATTAAGGTAACAATGATTTTTGCAGATGCATTAACCATGGGACTTAAAGAACCAGCACTGACAGTTATATCAAAAGTCTCTTTATCTCTTACATCAGTAACATTGGCTGTTATCTTTAGTGTTATCTCTTTTGTTTCATTAATTTGAAGGCTGCCAAAGCTGCTTTCACTCAAATTTAGCCCTATATTCTCTCGTTTAGTTGACGAACTTACCCCTATGTTTGTCAAAGTGAGCTTTCCAGTATTTCTTATCTTTATAGGAATACTCACTTGCCCTATGGCAAACATCGTAAATGGGTCGGGAACAATTATCTCCATAGAAGCCACTTTATCACCTGATGAACCTCCCCCAGAGGTAGTCTGTACAACAACACTCGAAGAGATGGTGAGATTTATCAAGAAATAATTTGAAGTCACATTAAAGCTTGAATTATCCTGATCAAGAGCAGTGATTCTAAGATATTCATAAACATTCCTCGAAGAGCCGATTGTAAGAGTATAATTGGTATTATTCAAAGTTAGAGAGGAACTATTAAGCTCAGAGAGGTTAGTATCATACTCTTTGAAGGTAAAATTTATAGTTTGATTATATCTTGTATCATTTCGATCTGCATCTGAAAAATAATTTAATAAA
>CAYZTH010000027.1:0-8625 GCA_964481435.1 Candidatus Woesearchaeota archaeon | reverse complement strand
AAGTGAGGATTTGACGCATCAGCGTCAAACCTTTAGGCGACAGAGGATGTCACAAGAAATGGTGCAGAAGTAGATTGGTCTGGTGCAAATATTGCTCTTGAGAAAATAGCAGCAACTGCTTAAAGATCTTTAAAGGCGCAGAGTTTATTATCTAGCCGCTCTAATCTGCTTCTTGATTTTGCCCATATGCGCGTCATAACGGTGGTCAAAAAATCCTGTCGCATATCTAATATTTGTAGCTAGATTTATAGTCTCACCATCACCACTTATTTTCATAGATTCAATCCTGCCCAAAGAAAGAGGAAGATAGAACAATGAGCCCTCAAAGTCATGAGGAGTTCTGGCACAGACAACAACAATATATCTATCATGAAGAGGATCTACCATTAATACCCCTGTTCTCTCATAGCGCCCCTTATCCTCTTTCACGCTTACTCTTCTTCCAAGGATAGCATCTAAATCAGAATTTTTAACTGGTTTAATTAATATTGATTCTTGTTTAGCAACTTCTCGCTTTTCTGGTTGTGTTTGATTATCCATTTTTACATCCTATGATACGTCTCGACTTCTTTATCTAAAATATCTAATTTAACGCCCGCTTCTTTAAATGCCGCTATAGAAAGGGATGCGCCATGATACCCTTTCAGACAGACAACTCGCTTTATTCCGGCGTTTATCATTAATTTTGCACAAACAAAACAAGGCGCGAGTTTCATGTATACCGTAGCACCATCAACACTTATTCCATATCTTGCTGCTTGTGCAATCGCATTCGCTTCTCCATGAATGGTTCTTATACAATGCTGGGTCTTATTTCCTTTTTCATCGTATCTTATTTCATAAAGATGCCCAACATCATCACAATGTGGAGAACCTATTGGCGAGCCAACATATCCTGTCGCAATGATTCTCTTTTCCTTGACTATGATACAAGCAGTTCTTCCCCTATCACAAGTTGCTCTCTTTGAAACAGACCTTACAATATCTAAAAAATATCTGTCCCAATCAGGCCTCATTACTTTTTTATTCAGGTCTTCGAGAAGTTTTTCAACTTTATGTTGTAGCTCTTTTGTTGTTGAATCATTTAGAACATGGATTCTAGATTGTTTTATACAAACATCAATCTGCTGTTGATTTCCCTTGCCTTTTCTCTCAAAATCCTCGTGTGCCTTAAAATCCTTGAGTGTTTTTGGTTCATTTTCTCTGTTTCTTTCTAAAGCTCTTTTGAATCTGATATCAATTGGCGAATCAACAGAGATCATAAAAAAATTCGGCAGTTTTTCAAGTTCTTTAATTTCTTCAGGATGCCTTATGCTGGTTATAACGACATGATTTAATTCATTTTTTTCAATGACTCTTGCGACAATCCTCGCAAAGATACCATTACCCTCTTTTTCCCTCATCTGATTTGCAAACTTAATAAGATTGTCTCTGGTTATTTCAATACCCTGCTTTTTCATCTCGTCTCTAACTGCATCAGAAAGTGATAGATGACCAAAACCTTTTTTTATCAGCATTTCAGCGACACTATCTTTTCCAGAGCAATATAGCCCAGTTATTCCAATATACATCAAAGCTATTAGAAAAGTGCTTTAAAAAGATTTATTGTGATGTAAGATATATGTGCCTAATTAAAAATATTCATAAAAAAGCATCTATCCCCCTACCTGATAATATCTAAGACCAATACTTCTCTGCTTAGTTATAGAATTAAACTAAAAACTGCTTGATGATGAATATTATCAGCAACAAGATTATCAAGCCGCCGATTATCCATGGCCAAACTGGTTTTTGTCTTACTACTGGCCTTTCTTCTTCTCTAACTTCTAAAGCAGCAGTATTCTCTGGTTCTTTTTTTGGTTCTTCTGGTCTTTTATATTCCTTGAGCTTGTAACCACATCGGGCACATACTTCTCGGATTTTATCACCATGAAGTACATGCTTTCTTTCGAGCGCTTTACCGCACCAAGGACAATTATTTCCTGCCATACTCCTCAGAAAAATTACATGTTTATAAACTTTATTATGATTGAGAATATATCATTATCATCAAACTAAGATTTCAAAACTTCAACAGCCTTCTCTAAAACGAGATCCCTGTCCCGAACAATTGAGGCATCTGAGGGAATTACAATATTCGGTTTAATTCCATTATCTTGAATTAAGTTAAAATCCCTATCATACGTAAGCCAAGAGGGAATATGGACTGCAAATCTCGAACCCAGTTCACAAGGTTTTTTGCTAAGATTATTAGCTATAATACCGGTGTTAGGGCCCTCTAAGAGATATCTCTTTGGGAAACCACTTCCCCCACCAGTCACATCTCCTACAAGTGTAGACCCGGGAATTACAGATAAATCAAGTGCGAATAATTCTCCTGCGCTAAAAGTGCGATTTCCAACTAAAACAGATAGTTTATACCGATGTTCTTCAGATTCCTGCGCAGGCGTTATATACCCTGGTATAAAATCAGTCAATGCTCTCGGGTCTGTCTCGCTTGTTCTTCCTTTCATTTGTCTTGATATAAAAGGCCCCTGTTTTCCTAACAGATCCCGTACGACTTGTTTTTCAAGACCCTCGCTCCCGCCGTCATTTGCTCGAATATCGACTATCACCCTCTGTTCACTAGGTTTTTGTAGAGTGTTAAACCAATTAAAACAAAGATCATTATCTATATAAAAATTGTCAATTCCAAGATAAATTATTCCTTCGACGCCCTTTAATTTTCCCAAAGTGATTGGGCCATTAGTTTGAAATTGGTCTAGATAATTTAAGGTAACTTGCCGATTGAAGTTCTGTTGAGATCTTCCCTTATATGTTTTTACACGTTCTCCTTGGGCATTCTCAAATTTCATATGTCCATCTCTGAACAAACATAAAACTTCAGATACAAAATGATGGTACCTAGTATCATCTCGTATATCTCCTACACCGGCCCTAAGTTCCCTCTTTACTCTATCAAATTCAGGTTCTCTAATACATAGATAAGAATACTTCCTAGAAATACAATCTATCAAAGTTTCCGTTAAAGGTCTATAATCTGTTGTATCTGCCATATATCTTAAAGCAAAATAGATTTATAAACCTAACTATTGTAACCACTTGTAAGTAACATAAATTAGGGTAAAAGAATATTTAAGCCTCTTCACACTACCTATCAAAAGAGACATAAAAAAATAAGGTGAAAAATGGAAATCTATGAACCCATGCATCCAAAGAAAGGAAGCCTAAATATCCTAGAAAGATCCGGTCTTATCGGATATATATTTGAGCCGAAGTTTGATGGCATAAGAATCTTGATTTACAAAGATAAAGATAATGTTGCTCTGTTTAATCAAGTGAAGAAAGATATAATTGCGCTATTTCCTGAATTTCTTGATCTTTCTGCTTTTATCAAATCAAAATCCTGTGTTTTAGATGCAGAGATAGTGGTCCTCAACAGCAGCAAAGTCCCTGATCAGACCTTATTACAGGAAAGAGAACAGGCCAAAAGTGTACATGAAATAAAGTTTAAGAGCAAAAAGATTCCTGCATCAATTTTTGTTTTTGATATCTTAGAGAAAGATGAGGTTCCTCTTATTCAAGAACCCTTGAGAAAAAGGAAACTGATAATGAAAGACATAATTCTTAATGGCCCGAATATTAATATTGTTCCTTACACTATGCATGGAAAAGATTTATGGGCGCAGGTTGAGAAGCAGAGACTCCCGGGAATGATGGCAAAAGAATCAGGTTCAAAATATTCAAAAGGAGAAAACTGGGCTTGGCTAGAGATAAACAAGAAGCCAATGACTGATGCAGTTATTGTAGGAGTGGGGAATAAAACCTCCGAAAAGATTAAGTCTATCCTCCTGGCCCTCTATGACCCGAAAATAGACAATTTCAAATACGCAGGAAAGATAGAAGAAAAAGATATAGAAAAGAGTCAAATAAAAATTCTACGGCATTTGATAAAGAAAAATCTGACAGATAAGCCCATAATAAACATAGATGCGGCAGAGGATGTAAGGTGGTTAGAACCCTCAATTGTTGCAAGAGTAAAGTTTAAGGAAATTGTTGATGGAAAGTTTACCAGCCCGAAAATCGCAAGAATAAGGCTTGATAAATATCCAAGAGAGTGTACAATTGAGTGATGCGAAGCTTTTTAAACATATTTTAACAAGAAATAGCATGGCAATAAAATTAGATATTGGAGATCCGCATAGCAAGAGAACATTTCATTTAGAAGCAGATATCTTGCCTTTTTTAGGAAAAAAGATAGGCACTGAAATCAAAGGTTCAAGTATAAAAGAAAATCCAGAACTTAGTGATTATGAATTCAAAGTTACTGGTTTCTCACATATAACTGGAATCCCGGCACTATCAAATGTTCCTGGCGCAGGCCTAAAAAGAATTCTTTTAACCAGGGGCAAGGGAATGAAAGCAAAGAAGCCCCAAGGACTAAGACTAAAGAAGACAGTTCATTCAAACTTAATTACCGAAGAGATTTCTCAAGTCAATCTAAAGGTCATCAAGCAAGGCTCAAAGCCATTGATGAAAGTCTTCGGCAAAGAAGAAGCCCCAAAAGTTGAAGAGAAGAAGGAAGAAAAGACTGAAGAAAAAAAAGAGTAAACCAACAATCTTAAAAACTCTCTTTCTTTCTAAAATTTATGATTACAAAACAACCTGTCTTAAACATTGGCCTAGTCGGCCATATCGACCATGGCAAGACTACTATCCTATATCGGTTGACAGGAGTCTGGGCAGACAAGCATTCTGAGGAACTTAAAAGAGGAATTACAATCAAATTAGGATACGCGGATGTCATAATCTACAGATGCCCTAAATGTAAGGAGTACACAATCCAGAAAACATGTTCTTGCAATACTGAAAAAGAAAAATCAGAACCGTTGAAATACGTAAGCTTCATTGATGCCCCTGGGCACGAGATGCTTATGGCAACGATGCTTGGCGGCGCAGCTATAATTGATGCTGCTCTTTTAGTTATTGCTGCGAATGAGCCCTTTCCACAGCCTCAGACAAAAGAACATCTTCTAGCCCTAGATTGCAAGGGGGTCAAAAAAATAATTATCCTTCAGAACAAAGTTGACCTAGTCTCAAGGGATCAGGCCGTTTCACAATACAATCAAATTCGTGCTTTCATCAAAGGGACTATCGCAGAATCTTCAACAATAATTCCGATATGCGCACAACAGGGCATAAATATTGATAAGATTCTTGAGGAAATAGATAAAATTGAGATTCCAAAAAGAGATACCGAGAGCAAACCGGTCTTTTTGATAGCTAGAACATTTGATATTAATCGGCCAGGTTCAGATATCCAAGATCTTAAAGGCGGAGTTCTTGGTGGAGTCCTAAAACAAGGCAAGCTGAAAAAAAATGATGTTATAGAGATAAAGCCCGGTGAGAGTGTAAAAAAACACGAACAAACAACTTATCGAACAATCAAAACCAAAATAATTAGTATATATGCGGGTTCAAATGAACTCGATGAAGTAACACCTTCAGGTTCTCTAGCAATTCAAATATCTCTTGATCCAAACCTAACAAAATCTGATGCCCTAGGTGGGTGCGTAGCTGGCTTGCAAGGAACTCTCCCTGAAATAACGCCCATATTGAAGCTTAAGACAAATATATTCAAAGAGATCGTGGGTGCGAAAGAGCCTTTGAAAATTGATCCTCTAAAGACAAACGAATTCTTGATGTTAAGCATAAACACCTCGACAACCGTCGGCCTAATCAAGAAAATCAAAGGCAATGAAATAGAACTGACTCTAAAGATTCCAATTGTTCCTTTCAAAGGCGACAGAGTTGGCCTAGCAAGAAACTATCAAGGCCACTGGAGACTTATTGGTTGGGGCGAGATTGCTTAATCCTTTTTCTCAAAAATAAGTATCAAAACACTTGCAACAAACGTCAGTATCAAAAGCCACTGGCTTGTAGCCATGCCTAACCAATAGTGTTCATAGACTCTCAAGAAATCATTGAAGAACCTAAATACCGAGTATAAAATCAAGAAAATCAGGAACATTGCCCCAGGCTTATTGAGCATTCTTTTGAATCCGGATTCTTTGCCAGAGGTTTTTATTTTCTTGAACCAAATCAATAATCCGAATATGATTCCGCAGTAAATCAATTCATAAAGTTGTGTTGGGTGTCTTGCAATATCGTTTCCAACTTTAATTGCCCACGGTAGAGTTGATTGTATACCAAAATCATCCCAGTTCAAGAAACATCCGATTCTTGCAATAGCAAGTCCAAGTGCAAGGTAGGGTGCAGTCATATCAAGAACCTGCGAAAAATTAATCTCTTTATTTTTTCTTAAATAAAGCCAAACAAACAGAACAGCGAGGATAATTCCCCCATAACTTGTCTCTCCGCCTAAGCCATAGGCAAATATGCTTAGTGGCTTTGCAATAAAAACTGAAAGATTCTCAAGCACAAAGAATAATCTTCCTCCGACAATCGCTCCAATCAGTATCAAAAGCAAAATCTTCAATACAGTATCCTGAGAGACGCCTTTTTTCCTAGCTTCGAGATAAAATAAAAGCCCAGCAATGATAAAAGCAACAATGAACATCAGCCCCCATGAGTAGATTGTTAAGAAACTTGTCTTCCATATAACATGCATCGGATTGAATAATATCATGTAATCAAGTCGGAAAGCAGACTTAAATATTTAAGATATCACTTATCAGTGACACAAAAGAAAGGTTTAAAAATGAAGCCAGATTATCCTTTTATGGCACATATAGAATATTCAAACCATGCTCAAAGAACTCTAAACGGAGAGTGGGAAATAACTCAAGTAGGTGGAAATTGGTTAGATGTAACAAGATACAAAGGGAAAACCGGAAAAGTTCTAGGGGAAAGGCATTTTGTTGTTGGAGAATGCAATCTTGGTGTTACTAATTTCATCGCAATAGAGCGATCTTTAAGAGGACTGCCCCCAAATGGGCCTTTTAAGTATGATTCAATTTTAGATATAATTGATGTTAGATTTACCAATGAAACTCATCCCCAAGTTACTTCTCAAAGAACATGGGCTGGTAAAAGAGAATCTCCCCAAGTAAGAACATACGATCTCCCTCTAGAATTCGCTCGAAAAAGAAGACCAATCCTTTTGGACATACTCAAAAAAGTTGAAATAATCTTTTAGGAATTTAAAATGAAATCTCTAATTAATAGACCAACTGTACATCTTCGTAAACCCGAAAGAGTCAGAGAAATAACTCTAGATGAAGCCAGAACAAAAGCAAAATTAGGAGAGTATGGCTACTATGTTGCTCACGGTTATGGTGGCAGAACAGTAGACATAGAGAGACAAGACGCCTTGCTTAGCCTCTACAAAGAAAGAAGACAAAGTCCTCGAGACTCGCCAATTGTTTTTTTATGTGGTTATGACTTTCCCAAGTCAATACTGGATAAAGGATTAACACATCTCTACGGACACTTCCATCCAGAAGCAGTTGAACAGATGTTCCAGGAGAATGAGAGTCTTAAAGGAAGAAGAAAAGATTTTCCAGAGAAAGTTGATAATCTAGAGATTGCGGTTGCCCATAATTCAATAGGGAATGTAAATGAAATAGCCCATAGGGCAGATAAATTTCAGAAAGGAATTGTATACATAACCAGCAAGAATCATGTTCGAAGACTGAAATACATCGCACAAATCTTCTTTGATGGAAGTGACAAAATTGATAATATTGATATTGTCGGTGTAAAAACCAGTGCAGATAATTTGTGGAATAAATTTTATGAGAACTGTGTTGCAATGCCAACAACACGCTGGCTTCTTCGAGGTCTGAAAGGAAAATCGACCGACGAAATAGTCAAAATCTATAACAAAAGAAGGTATCATTCACTTCTAACAACTGCTGGAAGATTTATAAAATCACATATAAAGATTGGGGGCTAGTTAAGAGATGTTTAATCGAAGAGCAAGAACTTCCAAAGGGCAGTTAGCAAGATATCAAAGAGTCAATAATGATTCTAATACTCCGAGAGTAGCACGTGTGTATTACATAGGGTTTAAAATTTCTGAATTGCCTCTCATTTCTAGTGGTTACTATAATTGTAATGCTGTTGTCTTATTCGGAGACAAACTTGCGGCACTATCTCATTATAGTAAAAGATATCAAAAAGATATAAATGGTTATGTAGAAGAGATGGTCATGGAGATGAAAAAAAAAGGCGAAGACAATTTAGTTGCAGTTATTATAGGAGGAGACGAAGAGCATTTTTCTAAAAACGCTGTTGTATTAAGAGAGCTTGGAATCCCAATTACAAATCTCTATTGTGATAATTATCCAGAAAAATGTGCTGTTCCAGTTGGAGATGCAGAAGCAAAAGATTTAGTCGTGATTCCCACTACTAGAGAGGTCTTTATGATGACACATAAAACTAGGAGATTTTTTAATCTTAGCCCATATTCTTAATTCTCCAGTAACTCTACACCGATTTACCTCGCTGGAACCACAAGCTTTTTAAGGCTTTCTAAAGAAAGGTTTATAAACGCATTTTTCGTAAAACAATCGATTCAAAAATGAACTATATGAGTGCCTTAATCCAAATATCATGTTCATACATTAAGGTATGATGTTGTACGGTCGCTCATTTGTAAAT
>CAYZTH010000026.1:0-8700 GCA_964481435.1 Candidatus Woesearchaeota archaeon | reverse complement strand
TCAAAATCATCATAAAACTCATCAGTTATTGGATCAATTATATGGTCAAATTCTATGGAACCGCCAACAATCTTTAAATCAAAAGTATCTTGTTCCCCTTCAAGATTAGTTAAAAAAACTTTGTTGTATTCATTCTCTTGCAGGCTTGTGAATTCAGCAATAAGTTTTGTTCCATTTACTTCATAAACTTCTATTCTTGGATTTCCAGAAACAATTCTTGGATAAAGAGTTATATCATTCTCATTTGTCAGATTTTTTTCAAAAACAACCCGGACATAGTGCTCTTGCGAAATCTCCTCGCTCCAAACATTATCTAACTGATAAACTTTTTCGTAGATATCTGAAATAAAATCCCTGTTCTCATCAAGATGTTCTGCTTTTGTAATTTCAATCACAATTTCATATCTCTGTTCAGACAGAGAAGGAACTATCCACTCAATTCTCTCAATCAAGCCATTGTTATTCTCATCAAAATAAGTTATATTCTCAACCAATTGTCTTGTACCATTGACAAGCCAGTAGAGTTTTATTCTTTCTTTTGGTGCTTCTTGAATATCGGTAGATGCCAAAACATTCTGATAGTGAACACTATCGGGACCTGTGACAATTATTTCTTTTCTGTTCTGAGATATTTCTTTTTTAGATATCTCTGGCGCAGAAGTTTCATAAGTTATTTCGTACTCATTTAAAGTTGCATTAAATAAAATTTCTGATTTCTTACCTTTTTTTTCAGCTTTAGTATCTTCCCCATTTATTTTAACCTTGTCTGCTTCAAGCGGAACATCAATCTTAATTTCTTTTGCCTTATCAGAATCTGAAATAAAAATTCTCTTTGACCATTTTACAGGCTGGCCGATGACTGCAGCATATTGTGTAATATTCTCTGTAAAATTAGCGAGGGTTATATTCTCCTGACTGATATTTTCTGCTATTTGTACCGGCAGTATTTCATAATCAATGCCCTTAACAACTATCCTTGCGTTCTCTACTTCAAATCGGAGATTATAACTTTCATCAGTTAGATTAATTCCACTTAAATCACAAGTATCAATGCATACGCCTGAGAAATCAAATTCCAAGATATTCACTTGCTTTTCTGGCTCTTCCTGAGTTTGATTTGAAGTTTGGTTTAAAGTTTGGTCTTCAATTACTTCTCCAGAGAGATTTTCAGATAAATTCCCAATAGGGGTTGTATTCTCTGATAAAGACGGCAAGGGTAAGGGGATTGTAACGTTCTCGGCAGTATCGGTAGCATTTGTAGTATTTGTTATGTTCCCGATTTCACTGGGAATGATGCCCGAAGTATTCTCTTGCCCGACTTCTTCAATAACCCGGCCAGTTATTGGCATCAAAGAACTTGTTCCAGAACTAACTGATTCTAGATTCTCTGTCTTTGAACTGTCAAAAATTAACCTATCACCTAAATAGACTCGGGCATATCCTCCTTCCTGAATTATCAGCCTTCCAGAAACACCCAAGCCGGTAAGTTTACCATAATTCTCCGGAATCCAGTTATACTTCTGATTAGAGTTTATATCCAGATTAAGATTATCTTGATACGTCACAGCTTCCTGAGTAAAAGTACTTCTCCCCGTAAGATTCAAGTTGAAAGTATCTGTCAATAAAACAAAAGCAGAACTTATAATTAACAAAGAGACAATAGCGACGATAAAAGTCCTTAAAACATGTGTCTCTTGTCCAGGAAACCGGGGAGTTCTTTTCAAACCATAGACTTCTTTCTTTACAAGTCTTAAAAAATCTAGAGTATCCTTCTCCTGCGGAAGTTCCCTTGGCGGATCCCTGCCTCTTTCTATGTATTCCATGTGCACACCTTTACTTAATCTGTATGTATTTTTATCTTTTAAACCTTTCTAAAATAACTATAATCTATACTTAAAATAGGCCTTTTCTACTTAATTTGTGTGTATATAAACCTTATTTCAGCACATTTTAGGAGAATTTTATCTGTTTTCAAGCCAACATCCGTAGATTAGATTTTTAAACCTCTATTGATATCATATTGAATTCATATGGATATCTTATTGATATCAATAATATAAAAAAAGAAAAGACAAAAAATGGCAAAAGAAAAGACATACAAAATCGTTCAAGAGCATGAAAAATGCATTGGTTGCGGAGCATGTGCTTCAGTTTGTCCAGAAAACTGGATCATGACCTCAGATAACAAAGCAAAGGCAAAGAAAACGACAATTTCAGAGAAAGAATTCAAGTGCAACAAAGCAGCACAAGATTCTTGCCCTGTTCAGTGCATACATGTCAAATGAATCGCCTAACGATTCAAAAGATTTTTATAGAAGAATTATTCTTATCTAAGTTATGAATACATTGCAATCGTCTAAGCAAATCCCAACACCAGAACTCGCTAAAAAATATGCATTAAGGCAATTTTCAGAATATGGTAAAAAACAAATAGAAGAAAAGGGCAAAAAAGTTGGAAAATTACAGGAAGAACTTAAAATTTTACACTCTCATTGTGTTTTCACAGCCATACGAGAGATTATAAAATTAAAAAGTTTTGAAGGGCAAATAGACCTTGAAGAATTAGAAATTGCCGCTTGGCTCCATGATGTTGGCTATGTCCTGCAAAAAGAAAATCATGCAAAATACAGTCTAGAAATGTGCGAACAATATTTTATTATTAATAATAATCTAAGAGATTGCATTTTAAATCATGGTCGGAAATCTAATCCTAAAACAAAAGAAGGAAAAGTTATCCAACTAGCCGACAAGTTATCTCTTTTCTATCCAAAATTTAGGAAAAAATTCATTGAAGCAAGCATAGCTAAGGGTCTTAATCCTAAACAAGCAGAAGAAAGATATAACCAAAGAAAAAAGGACTTTGCGGATTCTTTTCCAGAAGACGAAGTTTATAATAAATTAGTTTCCAAACTCTCCAAAAAAATATGAAAAATGAAATCGGAAACAATCCTAACACTTCAAAACGGAAAAAAGCTAAACAAAAATAAATTCATTTCTTATTTTGAAAAAAAGGTTTTTTACACCATAAGAAAATACAATCTTTTTGAAAATGAAAAGAAAATTATTCCAGATATCAAAGATTTGCTCACTAAAAATAAAATAGGGGGCAAATCAATTTCTCATGAATCTCTCGACGATATTTCTCTCCAGGTTCTCGAAATATTTATGGCTAAAGGAGATATTAAAAAGAAGATAAAGGCCCTTTTACCCCTAACACATACAAATAAAAAAATAATAATCCGGCCATTTTATTTCATGACAAAAAATGAGATAAAAATCTATGCAAAACTGAAAAATATTAAACTGGAAAAAGAAAAAAAGGAAACACTTCTTTCTTCATGGCTTGATGAATTTGAAAAAAAACATCTTGAAGTCAAGAACGCGATTGTGAATTCTTTACTAAAAATTGAAGAAATCTGAAAGCACCAAATTCTTTACAGTATTTGTTGTAACTTAGAGTAATAACAAACACCGTCGGAAAAAACATATATGATTAGATGCCATAATGCTTTTAAAGGAATTTTTCTTGAATATACGTCTAAGTTTGATTAAAAAAATTGATTAAATCCTTAGACTTATGTGCCTCAAATAATATATTTAAGAGGTAAAAAATTTTAACGAGGAAACTCGATTGAAAGGAGGTTTAAAAAAAGAAATAAAATGATAAAAAGCAAAGGAATTTTATTCCTTGCTATTGCAGTGATGATAGTGATGATGATAGGCGGTTTTGCAAGTGTTAATGCTGTAACCCTGTTCCAAGATAATTTTGACGAATACAACTATACTAATGGATTAAATCTTTATCATGAGATGAATCTGCATGGATGGTATGTATATGATTATACACATCCGATTAATGATGATGACATCACGATAGAGACAAAAGACCCAATAGATGATGAATATGTGTCTATAATGGATGATTCGTACATTCGAGCTTCTATAAATACTTCCGGATATGAAAACATTGCCCTAAGTTATTATAGAAGAACATCGAGTCTTCCTTCAAATGACCAACTTGAAATTGAATGGAGAATTGGTGATTCAGGAGATTGGACAACCCTCGAGATTGTTCTAGGAACGCATTATACCTGGATACTAAAGAACTGGAATTTATCTGGCGCCGATAACCAACAAGAAATCCAAATACGATTTAGATTGAATAATGGCGACGGTGATTACGGCCATGTAGACAGTGTTTTAGTAACTGGAAAACTTATTGAGTTTCAAGATAGAACAGCGCCCGATACAAATGTAACGTACTTCACAAGATACAATGAGACCTATGACCCAAGACAATGTGATAATACACATAAAGCATATGTCAATTACCAAGAAGTAATTGGTAATGGAATTTCAAGCGATGCTGGCTTGGGCGACAGTCCTTTGATAAATGTCCAGTACAAATGGGATAATTTCGCAATAAGAAATGCAGTTTGTGAAGATGGTTTCTGCAATGATGGAGATATAACTGAATTATGGCACTCAGATCCTGGACAAGATGGATGGATTTTAGATGGTTTGCACGTATTTTGCGGAAGAGCAAAAGACAAAGCAAATAATCTAGAGACAATTATCTATCCAGATGATTGCTGTGATTTATGTGTTGACATAATTGATCCAACAGCAGACAAACCAGAAGCCCAAAGCATAGGTAATTGTTATGAAGGATTCACAAATAAATCTGAAGTAACATTTATATGGGATTATGACACAACTGGTTGTGCAGATATTGCTTTCTTCGATGTATTTGTTGAAATTGACGATGGTGGATTTAATGTTATAGCGAGTCCAACAACAAACAGTTATACTCTAGCTGTGAGTGATGGACATAGTTATAGAATAAAAGTTAGACCGACAGATATGGCTGGAAATGAAGGAGCAGAAAGTGATGCTTCTAACTACCTATATGTTGATCAGACAAATCCAATTGTTGATATAACTGCTCCAACAGAAGTCTGGCATAATAGCGACTTCATAGTCAGTGAAACTGACGATGATTTAAACTTGCTTGAGTGTCAGATAATGATTCAGAATAATGGTGATACGCCATATACCTCTGAATGGAGCGCAAGTATTTGCAATGCAGACTTTAATGTTATTTTAGATACATACTGTCCAGATGATGGCTCATGTGTTGTAACTAAGAGAGCAAAAGATAAAGCTTGCAATGTTGGAACAGACCAATTCCAATATATGATTGACAGAACAGCACCAGAAACAACAAAAACTGTTGGAGATCCAAAATCCAAATACGCCCTTGGAGACTGGTATGTAACAGACCATACAACTTACACCTTAACATGTGATGATGGAAGTGGAAGCGGATGTTATGAGACATACTACAACGCTAATGGCACTTGGATGAAATACACTGGACCATTTACTTTGAGCTTACCAGAAGGTCAGTTCACTTTACAATGGTACAGCACAGATAATGTCGGAAATGTAGAAAACATAAAATCTGAAATAGATTTCATGGACAATACAGACCCTACAACAACAAAAACTGTTGGAGATCCAAAATCCAAATACGCCCTTGGAGACTGGTATGTAACAAACCATACAACTTACACCCTAACATGTAGTGACGGTGGAAGTGGATGTGATGAAATATACTACAGAGTCAACGGTGGAGGATGGATATTATATGATGGTTCTTTTGTGATTGACTATCTTAAAGACGGTCAATTTACACTAGAATGGTACGGCATCGACAACGTGGAAAATGCTGAAGACATACACTCTGAGATTGATTTCATGGATAATACTGCACCAACAATAATCATTGTAGAGCCAAAATTCGGAGAAGATGAATTCGGCTGTGGAGCTAATATCTTTACAGTTAAGGCGTCTATAACCGACGATGGTTCAGGAGTTAATGGGGCAACTGCTGAATTGTTCTATGCAAATGGAACTTCAACAGGAAGAACTGTTACACTAACTGTACAACAAGGTTATTGGAAAGGCAATATAAACCACTGGAATCTTTTAGCAGGACAATACTATGTCAAAGTAACTGCATGGGATAATTTAGCAAACACTGGCTTTAAAACCAAAGACATTGAATTAGACTATGATGTCTATTTCATCGGCGGAGGTACTTTCACTGTGCCAAAAGGCCAGAGCGGAAGTACAACTTTCAATGTAAGGCTATGTCATGGTGGAAACGCAACAGGCATGATAATGTCAAAGGTTTGCGGAGGTGTTGATCTAAACCCTGTACTAAGTTATTCGACATGGGCATTCGACATAAACCAAGAAAGCTATATGGATTTCTTCAATCATATCTTCAATTGGCAGAGCAACGTGTTCTTACCATTGAACAACTCCCAAGATGTAATCGGAGTCGAGAGAATTGTTACTTTAACAGTTTCAGTTCCTTCTGACCTTTTATGCAGTCAAAGTATTGATTGCAAATACATGGGTTACAAATTTGGAGCAGCATATGAAGGAGATAATGAGCCAGCAGATCCATCCGAAGACTTATTCGGAATTGGATGGTTCGGTGTTCAGTGCAACGATAACTCTGTAACCTTTATAGGAAGCGGAGTCATACCACCAGTATGCATTAACGGAGAAGAGAAATGCGAGGGTACAACATACTTCTCGTGTGAGAGTAATCAATGGTCTAACAAAGGCCAAATCTCTGGAAAATGCGGATACACCAACCCAAGTAATGGGGGCGGTGGAGGTGGCGGAGGAGGCGGTTCATCAAGAAGTGCTTCATCCACGTGTACAGAAAACTGGGTTTGCGGAACATTTGGAACTTGCGTCAATGGCATACAATTTATGTCATGTGATGATGAGAACCATTGTGGTACAACAAATAACCAGCCAGCTCTATCAAGAGCCTGTACAACTGAAACATCAAGCCAAGATATCCAGACAAACGGAAATACTGGTTCTACAACCGACCTTATAACAGGGAATGTTGTTGGAAACAGTAACAAAGCTTGGTATGGATCCCTATTGGCGGTTTGTATCATAGCATTGGCTATTGTCGTAGCGGTTGTTGCAAGAAGAATGGCAAGCAAGAAAGCATAAAAACAAAACAATTTTTTATTTATTTTTTTTCTTTTTCTTTTTTTTTCTCAATCATTCTGGAAAAGTTTATATTCTAAAATGCTCTCTAGAAAAATGAAAGCAGTCGGATGTTTCATAGAGTATAAGAATAAGATACTAGTCTTGCACAGAAATGCAGACACTCCAGAAGGAAATAAATGGGGAATTGTCTTCGGTAAAATAGAAAAAGATGAAACCGATAAAGAAGCGATTATAAGAGAAATAAGAGAAGAGACCGGCTATTCTGCAAAAGAAAATGAACTGAAATTCTTAAAATATATAAATAGCTATGCAACATTTAAGATCATCCTTAAAAAACCCTTCAATGTCAAACTCAAACTAGATGAGCACCAAGCATTTAAGTGGGTGACTGCAAAAGAGTTTAGTCTGAGGGATAGTGTCTCGGGAGCAAATGATTTTCTAAAAGAAGCAGGTTATATCTAAAATCCGTGCGACCAAGAGAACTAAAGAAGTCTTTTCAACTCATCTCTAATCTTGTTTATTTCATCAAACGTAATTGAATTGACTTTGTCTTTCATTTTCAAGACAAAATCCCTCAATTCAATCAAGTTTAGTTCAACACTCTTATTTTTTAGATAATATTGATTATCAATTCTTAATCCTTTATCAAACTCAAGATTCTTTGTAAATCCTAAAGGAACGACCTTCTTTTCTTCTAAAAATCTGCATACTTCAATTGTGCATTCATGAATTTCTGATTTTATTCCAAGTTTCATCAATAAGGCATAAACTGAAAAATACTCACAATAATACTTTGTTGTAGCAAGCCACATGTTTGACTTTCCTTTAATCTCTTGCAATATAGAAAGAGTTTCTTCTGCACTTTGAAAATATTCTTTAGCAAGATTATCATTTGGTTTGATTATTCTCAAACCCTTATCTTGATTACAACACCACTTTAACTTGCCAGCATCCATTTTATTATATTTTCAGCTCCCTGTATTACTAAATGTTTCTTGATAATCTCCTCCTTTAAAGATTTAGTAACTTCTTTTAATGATTTTAGGTCTATAATATGAAACTTTAAATTAAATTTTTTCTCAAAATCTTTTATTTTCTCTCTCGTGACATCCCCAATTACTAAAATATCAATATCGTTGGCTTTTTTCGTATTTTCAGTGATAGAACCGAAAAGCAACACCTCTTTATTCTCAAATTTATGCAAAAAATTAACAATTTCTTTTAAGATCAAGCTTTCTTGACATTTTCTCACTAGTTTTTCTTTTTCAGAGAGAGTCAAGTAGTCAAAAATGATAGGATTATCATAATTTATTTTGTAAAGAGTTAATCTTCCTTTGGTCTTTTTAATCACAATACCTTGTTTTTCAAACTCATTCAAATGCTTTCTTACAGTTGCATGCGGGCTTTTTAGTTCTCTTGAAATCTCGGCAAGATGCAAAAATTCTTGTGAATAAAGTAATGGTTCTAAAAATGACCACATTGTTAGTTTATTAACCATATTGTTATAATTGTAACCATACTATTTAAATCTTTTGCTTACCATTTATACTTAGATAATTAGTTTATAGTATATACGAGTAAAGATTCCTAGCACCTCGGCGAGATAATGACCAAAATCCCCCCACACTAAAGTGTGGGGTTTCCTAAGTGATG
>CAYZTH010000025.1:0-8999 GCA_964481435.1 Candidatus Woesearchaeota archaeon | reverse complement strand
CAGATTTATATCTTGGAAGCCAATAACAACAAGAACAGTGCCTAAAATCATACATAGTAATATTGCAGTACTTTTCACCAGCAGGAGAGGTTTTGTCTTCAAAAATCCTTATAGCCAATCTTTTCAAGTATCTGTTTACAAGGGAAGGATTTATGTCAAATAAACAATCTTCTTGTTTAAGACCTTGATTTTTGATATACCATTTTAATAATTCAGAACAAAGCATCAACTTTATCTTTCTCCCAAAAGTCTTGGATGTTTCCTCTCTGATATGGAGTTCCTTGCAATCATTGTAAAGATCAGAAACCCTAACATTCATAAGCTCAGTTGGAGCCCTTATTCCTGTATCAAACAAAAACATAATTAAAACTTTATAATCGTGCTTTGCTTCATCACATAGCTTCTTAACATCTTCTTCAGTTAGATAAACCCAATCTGGCTTTCTTACTGAAGTATCTAAATCCATGGTTATGTCTTTTATGTCAATATCTTTCTTTTTGTTTATCTTCATCCACCAATGCCAAAATGCCTTAAAATCCTGCACATAATCTTTAACAGAGGCAAATGTCCCGCCATCTTTCTTAGTGATTGTCCCATTTCTCATATTTGCAAAGAAAGTGCTTACCTGCTCTTCTTTTAGGTCTGTAAGGCTGTTTAATTGATATAGTCTCTCAAATTGCTTGGCAAGAAAGACTATTCTTGTTCTTAGTGTATTTAGCCTGATGAAGCTTCTTGAGCCTCTTCTGATAGAAGAAACATTGAATCCATTCTCCATATCATTAAAGTATCTTTTTATCAAATCAGAGTTTTCCTTGCTTATGTCTGGGATTCCAGCCTCTATGTCTTTCTTCCATTCAATCCATCTTTCCTTACTTTTATAAGGGTCTATTTTCATGTTCAATCCAAACTACTCCTTTTTAAATAAAACAAGAAGAAAATTCCATCTGTAATTACATCTGCTTTTGCTTATGCATTTGCATGTGTTTTTCCTCATGTTTTTAGCATAAAGACAAGTCGAAGAAAGCAGAAGTTCGGATAATTATGCCAGAAAGGTGATATGCGGGGGACAGGAATCGAACCTGCGTAGGCACTAAGCCACAGGATATCTCATCAACTGCGAAATTGCTTAGGCAGTCAGAGGATCTTAAGTTTAGCAAACCCAAACTCTGAGTTTAGCAAACCTAAACTTGGTGTTAAAGGTTACCTGCTCGTTTGACCGCTCCGACACCCCCGCACGAAAACAACAATAATAGTCAATTTATAAATTTAATCAAAAGATAAAAAAGAGAGTATAGAAATCTTTATAATTGTACCTTATCTTCAGAGCCTATGTCTGCCTTAATATCAATCATCGTCTCAGTGATAATAATAAGTCTTGCCTCACTTGTAGGCATCCTCTTTGTATCAATCAAAGAGCTTTATTTTAACAGGATCCTTAGTATTCTTGTTGCTTTAGCATCAGGCTGTCTTATCGGAGCTGCTTTCTTCCATCTTATTCCAGAATCACTCTCTCTTGGTATAGAAACTGTCTTCTTATTAGTTATAGTTGGTTTGCTCTTATTTTTTGTCATGGAAAAATTTCTTAACTGGAGACACTGTCATGATAAAGAGTGTGATGAACATCCAAAACCCTTTGTTTACATGAACTTAGTCGGAGATTCTATCCATAATTTCCTTGATGGTTTAGTGATTGCAGCAGCATATATGATAAATTTCCCACTTGGCTTGACAACATCTCTAGCAATCCTCGCCCATGAAATCCCCCAAGAAATAGGAGATTATGCTGTCCTAGTTTATGGTGGCATAAAAAAGAAAAGAGCTTTGTTTTATAATTTTTTGACAGCACTAACTGCTATTATCGGTGCAATAGTTGGATTCTTCCTGTATAAATCGCTGGATCTCACTTTTGTCTTGCCGATTGTTGCAGGCAGTTTCCTATATATTGCCACAAGCGATCTTATCCCGGAACTACATAAAAAGTCAGAAGCCATAGAATCTATTATGCAGTTCATCTTCATCCTAATCGGGATAACCTTGATGTTTGCCCTGAAGTTCTTGCACTGAACAAATCACTAATCACAACATTTTTAAATTAAAATCTCATCAGTATATCATGCCAAAAAAAGGGGTAAGAAAGAAAACTCGGACTATTGTAAAGACTATAACTACTAAGATTCACGAGCCAAATGAAATAGGGTCAGATTTGCCTGATTTTAAAGATTTTGATTCTAAAACAACAAGGTCAAAAAAAGGAAAGACAAGCAAGACAATCAAGATAAAAGAAACAACAAGGAACACCAGTACAAATGATACTGAAAAACTTCTTCTAGAGAACTTCATAGCACTTCAAGATGCTTTAGTCAATATAGGTTCTGATCTTAAGGACTTAAATAAAAAAATAACCTCTATGCTGGAATTATTTGAGAATGCTTCAAGAGCCTATGAAGAGAAGCCAGAATCAAGGTCTTTATCAAATAAATTAAATGAGATTATAGAACAGAATCAGACAATTGCAAAATCAATAATTTTATTGAGCAAAAAATTTAAAGAAGTAAAAGAGGAAAAATTTGATTTTTCAAGTAAGATGAAGGAGCAGATGCCTGAATTTGAAGGTTTTAAACCTTCAATAAAATCCGAATCACAGGATGAAGAATCGAGTGAACCAGATGAATCAAGCGATTCAAGCGAAGAAACAACAAGTTCAGATGAATCAAGTGAAGGGTCTGGAAATGATGATGAATTCAAGCCCGAGCCTCTTCCTGATTTTAATTTTTAACTTCCATAAGATTAAAGTTAAAACTGCTCTAAACAAAAGTCAGTGCTCAACTGACGCTGGAAGAAATTACTTCGCTCTCATAAATAAATCTTTAAACAATCCTTTATAAAAAATATTAATCATGGCATATGAAATACCTCTCTCAAAAGAATTTGTAGAAGATTTCTTTGAAAAAATTTTAGAAGCAAGAAAACATCCTGCCCACCATCCAATACAGAAAAGAAAAGAAAAAGAGAAATCAAATTTATATTTAAATATTGAAGAGCCTCTCGAATCCCTGGAAAATGGGGCTGAGCAGATTCAAGCTCTTCAAGTAAAGCAACTCCAAGTCCCGATGCCGGTTTTAATCTCTGCTAAGCCAGTTCTTCAGATTCCAGTGCCTAAAAAATTTGCCCCCATCCCAAAAGTCCCTTCATTTAAGGACGTGAATTTCTTTGATATGTCCAGATTAAATGAATTTGTCACAGATTCCCAAGTTACTTTAATTCAGTGCGATGGTCCTAAGCTCCCTGTTAAAATAACAAAAAATAATCAATTTGTCCAGACAAATATTTTTCTTGCAGAAGAAGAAATAAAAAGCATAATTCATAAATTCTCTTTTAGAGCACAGCAGCCTATTTCTCAGCCTGTTTTCAGATGCCAAGTCAATAATCTTGCAATAACAGCAGTAACCTCAGATTTTTCAACACCAAGATTTGTGATTGTGAAGAAATAATCCGAGTAATCACCAAATAACAATAATCCTTAAAAAGCAGGAATATCTTAATAGAAAAGGTTATTCCAAGATAAGCCAATAATTAAGACTGTCTGTGATACTGCTGAAGAGATAAAAGGTAGGATAAGGACAGACTATGGCGGAAGGCCCGAGGTAGATAGTAGTAAGCTGGATATTGCTCTAAGTCATATAATTATTAATAAGGGGGAAAGGACAGTAAGGTTTGATATAGCAGACCTGTACTCCATAACCCAAGATCATTCAGGTAGTGTTTCTCTAGTTAGATTAACAGGTAAACCTGAAACGCTAAGCAACCCCGATAAAGATTTAGAAGAGCATATTCTTTCTTACCTAGAAAGTGTAGGTTATAAAGATCTTAGGGCCCAGCTAGCTAAGAATCAGGGTCAAGGATCTTCATCAGGGCAATATCCTACTAGTGGCGACACTACTCCTAGATTTTACTAAAAACCCCAAGCAAAGATTTATAAAAAAACACTCGTTCTAAATTTTATAAAATGGTAAAGGAAATTCAAGAGAGCATAGATTCTGCAATTTGGACTGAAAAATACAGGCCAAAGAACTTTGAAGACATAGATGGAAATGAGCATGTAGTCTCAAGGGTTCAGGCTTTTGTTCAAGCAAGGAATATGCCCCATCTTCTATTTGCAGGTCCTGCAGGAAGCGGAAAGACTACTCTAGCAGTTATAATTGCCAAGAAATTCTTTGGAGCAGGATGGAGAGAGAACTTCTTAGAATTAAATGCTTCAGATGCTAGGGGAATTGATGTAATAAGACAGGAAGTCAAAAGCTTCGCAAGAACTAAAGCTCTTGGAGATGTTCCATTCAAAATAATCCTTTTAGATGAATGTGATGCCCTGACAAAAGAAGCTCAGCAAGCACTAAGAAGGACTATGGAGCAGTATACAACAACATGCAGATTTATATTATCCTGTAATAACTCTTCAAAAATTCTTGATCCCATACAATCAAGATGTGCAATCTTTAGATTCAGGATGAGGGAGAAAAAAGATGTAATTAAAGTTATAAATGATATCGCAAAGAAAGAAAAGTTTGCCATAAGTGATAAGGCAATGGACTTAGTCTATGAATTATCAAGAGGAGACCTAAGAAAAGTCACAAATCTTCTGCAAGCATCATCCTCAATAACAAAAAACATAACTGAGAAGATAATTTACGAAGTCACATCTGAAATTAGGCCAGAAAATGTAAAGAAAATTCTTGAACTTGCAATTCAGGGCAAATTTTTAGATGCGAGGAACTTGCTTCTAGATGCTTTATTGAAACAAGGTCTTGGTGGTCTGGACATGATTAAAGCGATTCAGCAAGAGCTCTGGAACCTGAATATCCCCGAAGAAAATAAAATCCTGCTCACAGAAAGATGTGCTGAGATTGAATTCCGGCTTGTAGAAGGCTCTGATGAATTCATACAGCTTGAAGCTCTGCTAGCATCATTCATCTACGCAGGGCAGAAGAAGCTATAAATTTTTATATTATTATCCTAAATTACTAAATGGTTTCAGTGAAAACAGCTGTTTTCACAAGGTTGTGAAACCTAAATTGTTTGCTTATAAAAATGATATCAGAAGAACAGCTTTGGACAGAAAAATACAGGCCAAAAAAATCCTCAGAAATCTATGGCCAGGAGGAATTCAAGCCAAAAATTCTTGATTTCATCAAGAACTTCAAGAAACAACGAAGAAAAGCTATGCTTCTGTCAGGTCCGCCAGGTTCAGGAAAAACATCTCTGATATATGCGCTTGCAAACGAACTTAGTTTAGAAATTATAGAACTAAATGCCTCTGATTTCAGAAATAAGAATCAGATTCAAGAGGTTATAGGCAGAGCAATTTCTCAGCAGTCTTTATTTGCTAAAAGCAAGATCATGTTGATTGATGAACTAGAGGGAATTTCAGGCAAGGAGGACAGGGGAGGAGTTCAAGAACTTATAAGATTAATTGAAACCACAACCTATCCAATTATCATGATATGTAATGATCCCTGGCAAGAAAGTCTAAGAAAAATAAAAGCAAAATCTCTTTCAATTGAGCTCAAGCCATTATGGGGTTCAGATATAACCAAAATCCTGAAATCAATTGCACAAAAAGAGAAGATAAATATCACTGATGATGCTTTGCAAGAACTTATCAAGAAAACACATGGAGATGCACGAGCATCAATAAATGATCTTCAAGCAACATCCCTATTAACAAAGAAGATAGAGAAAAAAGACATTGAATTTCTTGACAGCAGAGAAAAAGAGACTAATATTCTCGAAGCAATTAAAAAAATTCTTGAAACTAGGGAAGCTCGTGGAGCTTTTGACCAAGTCGAGAAACTTAATTTTGATGACTTTTTCTTATGGTTAGATGAAAATATCCCTCAAATCTATCAGGGCAAGGAACTTGAGAGAGCCTATGAAATCCTGAGCCTAGCAGATGTCTATAAGGGCAGAATTCGCAGGCATCAGCACTGGAGATTTTTAGTTTACATCTCTGCCTTGTTAACTCAAGGAATTGCAATTTCAAAAGAGCAAGATAAATATTCAGATAGATTACCCTATATAAAATACAAACCCCCCTCCAGAATCCTTAAGATTTGGATGTCAAATCAAAGAAAATTGAAAAAGAAAGTCATTGCAGAGAAACTAGCAGAACATATTCATATCTCAAAACGCCAGGCAATGCAAGATTTAGATTATCTGAAGATTTCAATGAGGAATCAAACCCAGAGACAGAATTTTTCAGAAGAGCTCAAGCTTGAACCAGAAGAGCTTGAATGGTTAGAAAGATAATCAATATTTTTATACATCTTTTTTATGACAACAAATCTTAAAAAGTCGAATTTCATATAATTTAATTAAAATGGGAACAACAGAAAAAGCATCAGTAATAGATTCGGCGCCAGTAATGAGTCATGGCGGGACATGGGGCCCTGGCTGGGAAGTTACATCCAGTCGAGCAGATAGTGTACCTCATTGGGAACCTGACATGACTGAATTGCGTAGAGAAGCCGGTATGCCAACATCTTATTCTGATACGCGCACTTTAATCCGTGATATGCATGAAAGAGACCATCCCTATGATAGAAGGTAATTCTTAATCATAGAAATCCTTTTAAGCATACTTTCTTAAAGACTATCATGTGGTCACTTCATGAAAAAAAAGGCGAGACAGAGAGCGTAGAAGAACAAGGAAAAAAGCTTGAGCCTCTAAAATTCTCAAATGGAAAATCCCAGGAAGATGTAGTTCGTGAAATTCTTAAAGCAATAGAAGAGGGCAATAAAGTCATCTTTGTCCATGGGGTTTGTGGCACTGGAAAGTCAGCGATTGCTCTGAACTTAGCAAAAGAAATCGGAAAGACATCAATTGTTGTTCCAGTAAAATCTCTGCAGAAACAGTATGAAGAGGACTACAGCAATAAGAAATATCTCCTGAAAAAAGATGGAGAAAAACTCAAGATAAAGGTAATAACTGGCAGACAGAATCACCCATGCCCCTTTCTTCAAGAAAATGAACTAGAGATAGAAGGCAAGGATGCTAAGCTAGATAATTACTATAAAAGGAATTATTCAGTTGACTTAAGTCAAGATGAATCCTGCGACAATTCCTTTTTGCCTTGTAAAATAGAAATCAAGGATAAGAACTCAAAAACAATCTATAATTATCTAAAAAAGATTCCAGATCTTGATACAAAGTACTTTTCAAGCCTGGACTTGGTATCAAGAAGAGTGATAGCTCCGTTATGCCCCTACTGGTCCCCAATACTGCCCGTAGAGATGGAACTCAATCTAGAAGCGAAGAAAAGGACGTATGATGGTCTAAACTCTAGAACATTCAGGATTTATCAGAGAAAACCGGGCTGCGGTTACTGCGATCAGTTCCAATCCTACATAGATTCAGATGTCCTCATCTTTAACAGTGAGAAATACAAACTCGAGACAATCATGGACAGAAAACCAGCAACTGAACTCGAAGTCATAGATGAGTGCGATGAATTCCTGGATAATCTCTCAAATTCAAAGAAAATTAATATAAACAAGTTATTTAATGCCCTTGGAACTCTTTTTTCAGAGCATGAGAAAACAGAAAAAGTGATAAATGAACTGACAACTCTAACTCGTTCATTTTTAAATAATCCAAAAATTGATAACTCAATTGAAAGTCAGGAGATTCTGAAATTAAGTGAGACAAAGATAAAAGACATACTTAATATATTCATAGATTCAGATATTCTTGATGAAGTAACCTGCGATGAGGAGAACTATTGCTTTCATGTTGATGAAGTTGCCAGAACCTTCAAGAACATGTCTGAAGAAACATACGTGACCTTCACACTAGAAGATAGAGATATCTTCGCTAGACTAGTCACAATTAATCTAGAAAAAAGATTCTCTGAATTTATTGAGAAAAACAAGATTCTTGTCCTGATGTCCGGAACAATACACTCTCAAAAAGTTTTGAGGGATGTTTTTGGCCTGAAAAACTTTAAAATAATCGAGGCTGAAACTCAGCTTCCTGGAAACCTGAAAAAACAGAGAACAGGCCTGGAATTCTCCTGCAAATATGAAAATTTCAAGAAAGGATTTGTAACTAGGGAGAAATATCTTCTTGCCTTGCAATCATGTATTCAAGCAGCTAAGAAACCTTGTTTAGTTAATGTAACGGCCTTTTCTGATCTTCCAACTGAGCCTGAATTAAAAGCATATAATCTAGATATGATGACTCAAGAAAAATTAAAATCCTTGCAAAAAGAAGATAAAACAGGCAAAAATATCCAAGAATTCAAGCAAGGCAAGCAGCCCATTCTTTATTCAACAAAGTGCAACAGGGGAGTTGACTTTCCAGGAAATATATGCAACAGCATTGTCATCACAAGATATCCCTATCCAAACATCAGTTCACTATTCTGGAAAATTCTGCAAAAAACTAGGCCAGAATACTATATGGAATTGTATATGGACAAGTCAAAAAGAGAATTTTTACAAAGAATTTACAGGGCTTTAAGAAGTCATGACGATGAAGTTTATCTTCTCTCTCCAGACATAAGAGTTTTGATGGCGCAAGTCTGAGTCTAAATCTAAATGTATTTTCCATTACCATCTTGTTTATAAACAATTGAATATGCTAGAAATATGGGCAAAAAAAATGCACTATCCAAGGTTACGCAAGAACCTAGAAAGATTATTGTTCTAACTGAAGGACCACCAACAATTCATAGATTAGACGACAAATCAGATGATTCCACAATTCATGTATACTTAACAGGGGACGATAGGATACAAGCGGTTGCTTATTCGAACTGCTCATTTTTTAGTACTCATGGAAGAAAAGCAGAGTATGTGGGTAAGAATCCAGAATGTTATCAAGCAGCAAATTTTGGGAATGAAACTGGCGAAATAAAGAGAGATTATTGGCCATTCATTCGCGATTTAGTTAAAGGTTAGCAAGAAATCTGTCTGTTTTAACTGACAGATGAATTGCGTCTTTC
>CAYZTH010000024.1:0-12749 GCA_964481435.1 Candidatus Woesearchaeota archaeon | reverse complement strand
ATTTTTGTGGTCTCTGTTGTTTTTTTATTATTTGCAATTATTTTTAGAGAAATTAAGTTTATAAATATTTTGTATATTTTTGAAACATGTGCTTAATCATAATTATTGGACTGTGACAACAAAATAAATGACGAATGAATTTTTTATATACGAGTACTATTAGAGTCTACCCGATATACATTCAATTAAGACAGATAAGCCCTTTATTTTCTTCTTGGTGCTATTTGTAGCAGGTATAAGATATTAAATAATCTCTAACGATAAATTAGATAATTATTACAAAGGTACAAAAGTCCAATTAATGCGGTTTAGTAGACATATTTTTGAAACAATAGAACGCCGCGCTAGAGAACGCACGCACAGCGACTAGAAAATTATTCATACGATTTAAATCTAGTTTTTGCTTTTTGGGTTGCTGCTTCTAGGTCTTGATTACCTTCAGGCCCATAAACCGCAAGAGCCTTGAATTTTTTTAATTCTCTTCTTATATGTTTGGCGTGTTCTGGTCTTAGAATTTGATAGGGAGTAACAGTCCCAGAATCATATATCGGTGTTTCAAGAGCAGGGTTGATTGGTTTATCGCTTTTAATCAGAAACTCAGTTTCTACTCTTCTTGACAAAAACTTTCTGAGGGCAGTTTCGTCTGTTTTGTAATCAAATAAACCATATCGAGAAAATGCAGTGCCTCTATCAAAAATCTTTCTTGAACTTTCTGCGTCATAAACATTGCATCTTCTTTCTAGTTCTGCTTCGGACATGGAGAACATTTCTGAATCATTTATCACTCTAACTTCTCTCATCCGCCCGAGTAATTCTCCAAAAAAAGCTTCTCTTGCACGAAGGTGCCCATTTGCATATTCTTTTGTAAACATGCAAACTCTTGCTTCTAAAAATTTAGTCACAGCTCCTATATCCTCAAAAACTACTTGGTCTTTGTAGACTCGGGCTGCTTCAAACGGGTCCACTTCTTTTATTTTTTCTAAAATCCTTCCAAATAAGTTTGCCATGCCCCTAATGCCTCTATGTCTGTAGGGTATTCCTTCATGGGAAACTAATCTTTGATTTTCTGATCCAAAGGGGTCTCCTTGGACTAGATAAGCTTGGCCAACATTTAGCGCATCAGCTACTACATAACTCCATCTATCAATGTCAATTGAACCTTTGCTGCTGAGAAGTTGCCCAAGAGGGGATTTATCCTGGCCATTAACCATTTTGCAAAGTGTTTTTATTGAAAATTTCTCACTTTCAAGAAGTTCGAGTGCTTCTGGGCAACGATTTAAAACACTGAGAAAATATTCTTCATCATTTAATTCAAGAGCTTTGGCTACAGAATCTGAAAAAGGAGTTGAAGCTATATCATGGTGCATTCCTGAAAGTACGGCTTCTGTTCGGTTCAAGCCTAATTGTTGCGCTTTAAGGTCCATCTTGGCGGCAACAAGGAGGGAATGAGAGTAGCGTGTGCCGCATGCACTCGAGTGGTTGGCTTGTCTGTCGGCGATACCTAATTGATGTATATCTCTTAAACGAGAGACTGCCGACACCCTATCTGATTTTTGATATAAACTTCCAGGATAGTCTATAACAATGCCGCATAGGGGAACTGGCAAGGGGTCATCTAATTTTTCCATTAGTTTAGCAAACGCAAGAGTGTCGTAACTTGGGCAAATATAAATTTCTTCTAACTTTATTGGAAACCTTCGTTTTGGCATCTTGATTCCCAGAATTAGGTCTGAGGCCTATCACCTCATGATTAGCAGGAGTAGAGTCCTATAAAAAGTTTGTTATCAAGGAGACGCCGCGGCAGGGAGTCGAACCCCGATGCCCTTTCGGGCAAGGCTTTATGGTCTTTGATTCCAGGCCTTTACGATACCGTTACGTGACCGCGGCATAAGTATTAATCCTAAACAGACCTTTTAAGTATTTCCATTTTTTTAGAATGCCAAAATCCAATTTTCTTATAAAATTGTTTTCGCCCTTCTTTTTTAACTATCATAATAATGTGTACTTTAGAATGGGCTTTGTTTTTTGGGAGATAACTGTAGACTTTATGTGGTATAGAGAATTCCTCGAGTAATGTTGATACCTGATGCATACCTTTTTCATTTACTGTTTGAACTTTTATTGATTTTTGGTTGATATAACCTTCTGCTGAAAAAAAAGCTTTTAACCAGGCTCTTTTATTCTTTATGTTGGATAATAGGGTATTTGGGAGTTCCCATTTTTTTAGACCAAATTTTGCTTCTTTTAAAAGATCCTCGCCGATTGTTTTTGAGCTGATTCGTACAGTATACATCCTACCGAAATTTTTAATCCTGGGCGTTTTATTATAAACCTTCTTCATATTCTTCATATATTCCTCCAGCATTACCTTGTCATCTGGAAAGAAATCAATTTGATACTTGACATAGTTTCCCATATCCCTCGCCTGAACACTACCATCGCCTGCCAAAAAACCACAAATAGCTGATTTGAGGTTAGTTGTTTTTTTATCTGAAGAGATATTAGCCTTTTCTTTGGCCATAACCTTTTTCCATCGGGATATTGCGACTTTCCTATTTCTATCTGATAACTCCATTATTTTATAAGAGATTTGTATATTTAAATCTTTCTATTAATACGCTTTACCATTGTTGGACAAGTTAAAGTTTTATCTATTTTTGCATCTAAAACTTTAAAAAGACAGCATTCGAAGAATTAAATTAATCTTAAATAAAAAAGAGATAAAATTTGAAAATTTAAAAAAGATGGTAACAGTTCAATTGGATGAACAGGCACTGGAGAACTTTTTTGCAGGATTTTTGACGAAGTATAGGGATCTTGTTGCTAAGGAACTTATAAGTATTTCAGGCAAGCTCCCTTTGTATAAGTCAGTTCCGGTTAAAGTTGAGATTTGGATGGACAGAGATCATACCTATGCGGCCGTTGTACTATCGAATACAGCTCCTTCTGGGGTTGCTATAGAGATATTGCACGACCCTTTGATGTGTGTCGCAACCGCAAATTCAAAGAGATTTGAGTATGGCGAACAAGGCAAGTTTTTGTATCCATTTCAGATTAATGCAAGGGACTTTCCTAAATGGGATCTCGACAAGTTTACAGAAGATTTCATAAAATATGAAGTCGCAACCTGCAGCATAAAGAAATAAAAAATTCAGAGAGAATTTTTAGTATTGATTTTTTTATATAGGTTACAATATCTGATAAAAAATTATGCGCTTTACTTAGCATTAATGCGCTTTTGTTATTTTAAGATGTGAGCTATGGGCGAAGCGAATTAACTTGTTTACTTAGTTAAGTTCTTTAGACACGGTCTCCCAGACTTTATAGTGGATGTCTTCTATCGGTAGTAGCTTTGAATTTTCAGTGCACTCTATTATTTTCCAGCCGAAGAATTTTGAAGCATGAAGATAAGCACTCTCTGCTGCCTTGAGATGCTCAATGTTTTTTTCATGACCATCCTGGTTTGAGTTTTGTATATAGGCTCTTTGATTTTTCTTTTTTATTAATTCAAAAGCGATTTCAGTAGGCACATGAATAAAGAGGACCAGATCGGGTTTTGGAAGAGTCATTTCTTTGAATTCAAAATTATAGATCCAATTGAAAAGATTCTCTCTCTCTTTTTCATCACTGACTTTGGCACCTTGATGTCCTATGTTTGAGGTGGTGTACCTGTCTGCGATAACAATTTTTCCTTCGGCAAGCCATTTTTCTATTTTTTCTTTATTGAGATAGCGGTCCATTGCATAGAAGCATGAAATGAACATAGGGTCCATCTTTGTAGGATCTCCAAAGAATCCAGTGAGATAGAGATCAACTAGTTTGCATGAAGGATCACCGTGCCTGGGAAAATCTATTGTCTCGACTTGGTGGCCGTGGTCTTTTAATTCCTGGACTAGTAGGGCGGTTTGTGTTCCCTTTCCAGAACCATCGGTTCCTTCAATTATTATGAATTTTCCTCTTTTGTTTTCCATTTTTTAATATTGTTGATATATGTTATGAATCTATTTAATTTTATGCGCTTTATCTAGTATTAATGCGCTTTTTTCATTTAAATCATAAATCTAGTCAAGTTCAGGGTAGAGCGGAAATTTAGATGTTAAATTAAGGACTTCAGATCTGATTCTCTTTAAAGTTTCTTCATTACTCTTGTTTTCAATTGTTTTATTAATTAGTTCGGCAATTATTTTCATTTCATTTTCTTTCATCCCCCGAGTGGTCATTGCTGGTGTTCCCAGCCTTATTCCCGATGGGTCGAATGGACTTCTTTTATCGAAAGGAACCATGTTCTTGTTGGTAGTTATACCGATGCTGTCCAATAAGATTTCTGCTTCTTTTCCCGTGATGTTCTTAGAGGTCATGTCAATCAAGATAAGATGATTATCTGTTCCCCCGGTTATCAATCTGAAGCCGAATTTTTTTAGTTCTTCTGCAAGGATTTTAGCATTTTTTACAACTTGTTGTATGTATGTTCTGAATTCAGGTGTTGAAGCTTCTTTGAATGCAACTGCCTTTGCTGCATTTATGTGGTTATGCGGACCTCCTTGGGTCCCTGGAAAGACTGCTCTATCAATGTCTTTTGCAAATTTCTCTTTACATAGGATCATCGCGCCCCTGGGGCCTCGAAGAGTTTTATGTGTTGTTGTTGTGACGATATCTGTAAAAGGAAAAGGGCTAGTATGTTCACCGGCTACGATTAGTCCAGCGATATGGGAAATATCTGCGAAGGAGACTGCCCCGACTTCATCTGCGATATCCTGAAATTTTTTGAAATCAATTTTTCTTGGATAGGCTGAAGCTCCTGAGACAATCATCTTTGGTCGCTCATTTAGGGCAATTTCTCGAATCTTCTCATAATCTAGGAGTTCTGTTTCAGGGTCTAGACCATACTGGACAAAATTGAATATTTTTCCTGAGAAATTTATTGGATGTCCATGAGTTAGGTGGCCTCCGTGAGCTAGGTTCATTCCAAGAACTTTATCTTTTGGATTTAAGAGCGCGAAGTAGACTGCGATGTTTGCAGGACTTCCAGAGTAGGGTTGGACATTTACATGTTCGGCATTAAAAAGTTCTTTTGCTCTTTTTACAGCGAGTGATTCTGCCTGGTCTATGAACTCATTTCCTCCGTAGTATCTCTTGTTTGGATAGCCTTCAGAGTATTTGTTTGTCAAGACAGAACCCATTGCTTCCATAACCGCCAGGCTCGTGAAATTTTCAGAAGGAATAAGTTCAATGACCCTCTGTTGTCTTTCTTTTTCTCTTTCGATGATATCAAAAATTTCTTTATCTGCGTCTTTTAACATGTTTTAAATTAGTTAATTAGGATTTATTTACCACTAAATTTTTTCCTAGAGTTGGATGGACTTGATTGATTAGGTCATACATCTTCTGGGCTATTCTTCTATAGGCGGTGTGGCCTTGTGGTGCGGTTCTTAATCGTATAAAATGAAAAGCTTCCCTAAGGTTCATGCTTATCAAGACTCTTTTTCTGAATGCAAGAGGAATGATATATTGGGCTTCTTTGGGAAATTTTTCTTTTATTTTTAGAAAAGCAGATTTAGCTTTTTCCATGCATCTAACAAATTCTGGCTCAAAGCCTGCTTCAGTTATATCTGCCGGAATTGAGTATCCAAATGATATATCAAAATCAGGATTAATTTGGGTGCATATCCTATGTCTTTGGATGTCTCTAAATGCGCCGTAATCAACTAGCATATCAAAAACATAATTAGTCATCTCGGTCTCTCGGATAGGGACATCAAATTTTCCTAAGCCTTCGAAGGATTTGTTAAGAATCTCATCTCTTTCGTCTTTTGTCAGATTAATTATCTTCTTTTTGATTTCTTCGTAGGGTAGGCTGGTATTTTTATAGAGTATAGAACAGAGTATTTTGTTCTCAGCATCTTTATCGTATTCAACAAGTTCGACATCGTTTGTCTTTTCATATTTTATTCCTGAGATATATTTTTTTGATATCTCGGCCATTTTTGCCGCATTTTCTTTCATAAAGGGGTTTTCTTCAGCATGCTTTAATAGCGTTGGAGTTATTTGTGAGGCGCAGTCTTTCAGTTCTTGCCCGATTTCATTCATCTCTCGCATAGGGCTGGAGAGAAGCTTTACTATGGCCCATCTGAGATTCCTTGAATTTATTGTCATGCCTAAGTTTGTTAGAATCGATGTTGGGAGCAGGTATCTTAGATTATCAAGGACATTATTTTTTATTCGGGTGTTATAAACCGGTTCAAGTTCATTCTCTTGTTTAGGATATTTATTTTTTATGAATTCAGTCATCTTTGGGACTAAGGCCGTGTAAGTGTCAATTAGAAAATCAGAAGTCTCTTCGTATAATTGTCCAAGTTCAGAGTCCATTATTTCTTTTGGTTTGTAGTAGTGTTCTTTATCAAAGACTTGGTATCTTGTTGATTTTTCAGTGTAGGATGCTAATCTGTTATCCTCAAGAACCTTTGTGAAAAGAACAGAAACATTTTCAAGAGCAAGAGAGAGAACTGCATGTTCCATTACAGAGCCATGGCCGTATCCAACTACCCATTTTTCATGGAACTGCCGAGATTTATCTGCATTCAACTCAGCAGCAATCTGGTCAAAGGGCTCGGGATTTCTTGAGGTCTTTGCAAAAGCGACTGCTACAACTTCTGGAGGAAGACCGTTTAGAGAGTATACTCTTCTTTTTGCACTCATTTTTAATAAATTTAGCCTCTATTCCTTTTAGAAGTGGTTTATTTATAAATATTCTTGCTCTTTAGAATATAAATATGTCCTTGAGAATAGTAATAGTTAAATAATGCTTTTAGATTAAAATATTATGAAGATCCTAACTGATTTGCACATACATTCAAGATTCTCCAGAGCGACATCTAAAGACCTTAGTATAGAGAATTTGGAGAAGTGGGCTAGAATAAAAGGATTGGATGTTCTTGGAACAGGGGATTTTTCACATCCTGAATGGATTAAAGAGTTAAAACGCGAACTTAGTGAGGACGGCTCGGGAATCTTGAAGACAAAAGGCGGATTTCCGTTTATTTTAACAAATGAAATTTCTTTGATGTATACGCAGGATGGAAAAGGCAGGAGGGTTCATCTTGTTTTGCTTGCCCCAAGTTTTGATATTGTTGATCAGATTACGGCTTATCTTTTGAGTCATGGAAGAATAGATTATGATGGGCGGCCCATATTCAAAATTCCCTGCGATCAGTTTGTTGAAGACATGATGAAAATCTCAAGAGATATCGAGGTTATTCCTGCCCATGCTTGGACGCCTTGGTTCGGAGTCTTTGGTTCTAGCACTGGCTTTGATTCTATGGAGCAGGCATTTAGAGATCAAGTCAAGTATATTCATGCATTTGAAACAGGAATGTCTTCTGACCCTGAAATGAATTGGAGGCTCTCGATGTTGGATAAATACTCTATTCTATCTTTTTCAGATTCACATTCATTTTGGCCCTGGAGACTTGGAAGAGAGGCGACTTCTTTTAATCTGAAAAAATTAGATTACAAAGAAATAATCGGAGCAATAAGGGCCAAGGAAGTTGATTTTACAATTGAAACTTCTCCGAATTACGGCAAGTATCATTTTGATGGACACAGGTTGTGCAAATTTTCATGCTCTCCTGAAGAGAGTAAGAAACTTGGGGGGATTTGTCCTGTTTGTCACAAGAATTTGGTAATTGGTGTTATGAACCGTGTTGGAGAACTAGCTGATAAAGATCGGCCCGAGGGATATAAGCCTGTTTGGGCTAAGCCTTTCAAAACACTTCTGCCTTTGCATGAAATTCTTTCGGGATTATTAGGGAGTGCAATGGCCACAAAGAAAGTCTGGCAAGAATACAATAAATTAATTTTTGAATTCAAGAATGAATTCAATATTCTTTTGAATGTTCCACAAGGAGAACTTGTTAAAATTACTAGCCCAAGCATTGCAAATGCTATTATAAGAAATCGCGAAGGAAAGATTAAAGTCAAGCCAGGATTTGATGGGGAGTATGGTGTTGCGATTTTTGAAGAGGGGAAGCAAGAGAGATTGATTTAAAGGGCAAGACTGCTGAAGCACAAAACGCGTCTTGGAGAAAATAGAGAGTTATGCATTATTAATCTGGAGTGCTAGCATTGTTTTTGCTTGGGCAAAAAAGCACTTATGCTTTATTCTAAATAGGAAAATTATAAAAGCCAAAACAAATTTGTTCTTTGTGCCCTCATAGTTCAGCGGATAGAATGCTGGTTTGCGGTAAGACCCAAGGTTCTTAAGAACTCCTGGGAAAAGCAAAAAACCGGTGACCGAGGTTCGAATCCTCGTGGGGGCGTTCAGGATTTTATCTGGCCCATAAAATAAGTGAAAAGTGACTGCGCATTTGTTGTATCGGGAATACTTGAAGGGAGATATTTGCCGCTCGCTTCAATAATGTCAACTCCCCCAAACTTTCTCGAAATAACGCTCATTTCATAACCTTTCTTTTTTCTTGTACCTGATAAGAATAGAGCAAATGCAGCAGCTGCTTTAATTCTGTAGGACAGTGAGGTTGGATCATCTTCTGGTTGGGTTACCCATTGAGCAATTGTTATTTCATTGTCCATTGTTAATCCTTGATAAGCTCCAAGACTTAATTCCCTCATTAGGTTTAGTTCAGAAAGTTCTTCTGTTTCATTAGCCCTGGAAAAGGTTCCACAAACTTCTTTGGTTATTTCTACTAAATCTCTTCTTTTATCTATTCTTCTTCCTGCAGAGATGTTCCTTGTCATTCCTAGTAGCTGATTATAGACTCTAGCAACCCCTAGGGCTTGGTCTATTTGGAATGAAGCAGGGAAAAACTTTTCAGAAAGGGTTTTGATCTGCCTTTTTTGTTTTCGTGGATTATCAAAGTCGTACCTTCCTAATTGTCTTGCTAAAAATCTATAAAACATATCTCTTTTTTCATCAATCTGAACTTCATCAAGAGTCTTAAGAGGAATATTCAATGCTCCACATATAAGATGGTATAGGTCTCTTTGTTCTGTTCTTCTTTCCAATGGAAAAATTTCTTCAAGTGGAACATTTGAAGTTAAGATAACTCTTCCATAATTGGCTGGTGAAAGGATGCTTTCTACAACTTCTATTAAGGTTTCAGTACTTCTTACTTTAGCTCCTTTTCCCAGACCCTCTACCCCCTCAATAACAAGCAATTTTGTTCTTTTTAATTGGGTAATTAAATCTTTATTCATTTTCTTTTGAACCTCGATGGTGCTTGTTAAATCATCAACAAATGATCCTAAATCGGGGTAATACATTACTCTTGGAGCAGGAATTCTCTGAGCTTTCTCGGGCGTAGCGGTTTTTATCCATTCTGAATACCCTGCAAGATGAGAATCAATTACTGCTCTTACAAATGAAGTTTTCCCGACTCCTAATGGACCATGAACAAAAACAAAGGGATAGGGGAATAGGGATAGTTCTCGTGGGGAAGAAGCATCTAAGATTTGTTTGGTCCCCATTCCTTGTGAACTGGAGGGGACGTATCTTTTTCTTGCCTCTACTCTGTCTCTCCCTAAAAGTTTTTTTCTAGTAGATTCTACAATCGCGAGTTTTTCTTCTAAACCCTTTAATTTTCCTGATGAAGCTTCGTCTGAGGCAGGATATATGGCGTCCACTAACGTGACATATCTGCGTTCTTCTGGGAGGAGAGTTGTTACTGGATTAATTTCTACTCTGTAAGTGTCTCCTAGAGAATCTTGAACCCCTGTTTTTAATTTATCAGAACAAGAACAAATATCTTTTGGAATATCGATGGTTAGTGTTCCTTCGTTAATGGTCCAATTGGAATGTATCAGCAAGGAAGAATGTATTGGGCCTAATTCAATTATGGCCTTTTTCATAATTTCATCTAATGGATTTTCTTTGTCTTCTGTCATCAAGAGAAATTAGTGTCCACGTTTATAAACTTTATTATTTATAAAGTGGTAACAAAACCTTAGAAAATTTTTGAATTTTAATCTTCTCCTTGCCAACCTACTGTGCCGCCCTTCTTTAACTTAAAGTACATGAATGAGCCGTTTGCTATACCTGCAATTGATATCACCATCATGAATGGGAAGTAGATATATGCAAAGAGGATTATTGCAAGAATAAAATGGGGTTTCTTGATATTGACTTTTAGATTGTCTGAGAAAATAGCATAAGGGATAAAAATTAATGGAAGCATTATCAAAAGAGGAGTTATTCCTGGAAGAGAGCAGACACCAAAGATGCATTTAGGATCTAGCGGGGCGATTGAAGCGTATAGCAGTCCTGCTAAGACAAGGAAAGCGACTAGTAGCATCTTTGAGAAAGGCCTTTTTGATATGAAGCCCATATGCTTATAGGTTGCTTGAGGAGTGCCGCTGCTCCATCTGAGCTCTTGTTTCACAAGCGTTTTTATGCTCTGAGGGGTATAAGTTCCTACTCTGTGCATACTCTGTTCTATTTCAAATCCTTCTTTTTGAATTTTTAGTCCAAGGTCGAGGTCTTCAGTTATATTCTCTTTTGAGAGATAGCCAACTTTTTTGAAAATATCTTTTTTGATTGCAAAGCAACCGCCTATCATTGCGATTTTAACATTATTATTTAGGACTGTCTGGAGGCTGTATTCCATTTCTTGCATCTTAGACAGAAGGCTTGGCTCTATGGGTTTGTAGTGGCAGGCCGCAGCTGCAACTTTCTTTGATTCAAGTCTGGCTAGAATGTCGTCAACAGATTCTTTATTTAGGATAACATCTGTATCAACAACAAATAGTATCTCTCCTTTTGCGAGTTTTGCTGCTTTGTTGACCGAGGCTACTTTTCCTAGGTTCTTTTCGTTATTGATTAATTTGAATTTATACTCTTTAGAGAGTTTTTTCAGAACTTCTTTTGTGTTATCTGTGCTGCAATCATTTATTATGGTTATATCGGACTTTCCTTTGTATGAATCGGATATGCTTTTGAGAGTCTTTCTGATCATATGGCTATCATTGAAGGTTGGCATTATGAAAGAAACAAAGGGATACTTCTTTGGGACTCTTTTCTTTTTTTGATCTTTTATAGACCTCGTCAAGATAAAAGCATCTAATCCTAAAAAGATAGCCATTAATAGATACTCTAACATTTTTCTATTATTAAAGAAAATTTCTGTATTCTTAAACCTTTTTCTCGGGGGTAGATGGCTGTGAGGAGGATCGAACTCCCGGCATCGTGCTTATGAGACACGCTCTCTACCACTGAGATACACAGCCATAAATTGACTAAGAAACAGGGTATTTTAAGATTTTGGTATTTAGATTAAGAGAGTAATTCAAAGAAAAATTCAATAAATTGTCCTTGATTTTTGAGTTCTTTTATGCCGGTTTATGGTTTCTTAAGGGTTATCTCAATTATAGAGACATTTACTTTCTTACCTTCCTTGTTCTCAAATTCTTCGCTGTCAATTTTAATGTTGCTAGTGGTTATGCCATTTTCTTTTAGAAATCGCTTTGTTGACACTTCGGCTACATCTACTGCTCTGCTTATGAACTTGCCTCGCGCCTTTATCACTACTTCTTTTGCGCCTTTGGTCGTAAATTGCATTACCACTCCCGTTATATAGTTCATGAAAGGCTTTCCACCAATAAGAACCACATTTTCGTTGTTTTGTGCCATTTTTAACCTCCGTGTTATTTATGGTAGTTGTCTTCTTTGACAGGGTTCACAGATTTATATACTTTTTTGTTGAATAGACAAATATCTAATTTTTCTTCTTCTGTTTCTTGACAAGTCTTGCAGCATATCCGGCTATTTTGTTCCTTGTCTTTTTGTCTGCGTCAACTGTCTTAGAAAGAATAGGCTTGTTTTTATCAAAATCTTGATATAACAGAGTAGGATATTTCTCGAGCAATTCTCGAGTTGTTCTTTTTATTGGTAGTGATTTTATTCGTCCCATTTTAAGGCTTATATTAAGATATGGCTTTTGAGCTTTTTTAAACTTATTGTTTTATTTTTATAGAGACTATCTAGTGCTTTCCTTTATATCTCCCTCTGGACTCAACCTTTTCGAGTTGTTTTAAAACGAGGGCAGATTCTGGATTGGATTTTGTATAGCCTTCGAGTATGCTTTTTAGATACTTGCCTGCTTTTCTGAAGTGTTTTGACTCAAAGGCTTGCTTGATTAGGTGCAGATCTACTGCTTTGTCTTCTATTCTCTGGCTATGAAAGCTTAGGCCGAAGTCAATGAAATAAATTGCCTCTTTGTTTTTATTTTTTGAGAGGATCATGTTGCTTGTTGTCAAGTCTCCATGAATTATGTTTGATTGATGAATTTTTGAAACCTGTTGTCCAATCTTCCTGCAGATTTCCAGAGACTTTTTTTCTGGCAAAGAATCTAGACATTGGCTTAGCCTCTGGCCTGGAATGAAATCCATCTCTATTTCATGTTCGGTTGTTTCGCCTATTTTTGGAACCGGAATAATCTTGGATGCTCTTTCCATTATCTTGGATTCATGCCTGGTTCTCCAGGTTCTCAGGATAGAGTCTAGTTCGGGATGCCTGTAGCCTTTCTTTATTCTGTTTTTTTTCAGGATTTTTCCATTTCTTATCAGAATGGCTTCTGCTCCTTGCGCGATGATTTGTGATTTTGATTTTCTTGATTTTGTCATTTTATTTTTGATTGTTTTATGTATTTCTTGATTTCTTTAGGGGAAAGATATCCTCTCTTATAAGTCCATTTAAGTCGTTTTTTTGAAAATCTTTTTTCTCTTCTTTTAGCCATTATTAA
>CAYZTH010000023.1:0-15061 GCA_964481435.1 Candidatus Woesearchaeota archaeon | reverse complement strand
AAGTGAGGATTTGACGCATCAGCGTCAAACCTTTAGGCGACAGAGGATGTCACATATGTCTGGTTCTAATATGACTAATAGCAATATAACTGCAACAGGAACGGGGGTAGTTATTACAGGGAAAATTAATTTTATAAATAATAAAATTATTAGTAGTTCAACTGGAATTTCATTAACTGGTTCTGGAATTTCTATTTCTAATAGTAGTGTTGTAGCAGAAGGGGTGGGAATAAATGCGGGTAGTAATAATAATGTTTCAAATAATATTATAACTTCTTCTGGTGACAGTGGAATTGTTCTTGGGTCAAATAATAATATAACAAATAATAATATAACTACAATTTCTGGTACGACAATATATGGAATTTATGGTAGTGGAGCAGCAAGTTATAATAACATTTTAGATAATTATATAACTTCCCCAAGAGGAATTTATTTTCTTGCAAGTGTTGGAAGTAACAAGGCAGTAGGACATAATATTTCAGGAAATAACATGACTGGTTATATCAATTTTAAAACTAATGCGGTTGGGAATCAGGCAGTTAATAACACTTTAGCAAATAATCAAGTCAGCCAAATTATCTTTTCTGGGTCAGGTCCAATTACTGATAATTTAATTAGCAATACTATTATGTCTACTTCAATAGGAATAAGTAGTGGTGCATTAAGCGGAATAAATAATTTTACGAACTGTACTTTTACTGATGCGAGTATAACTGGAGCAAGTTCAATAAACGTCTTCTGGTATGCTGATACTTACACAAATGATTCATCGGGAAATCCTTTGGAGGATGTTAATATAACAATTAAAAATGTTGCAGGAAATTTAATTAATTATAGCCTTACAAATTCAAGTGGATATACCGAAAGAGTTACTTTAAGAGAATATATGCAGAATGCAACGGCACAATACTTTGACACGAATTATACTTTTAAAGCTAGTAAATCAGGATATGCTATATTAAATAAATATATTAATCTTACTAATAATTCTATTGCTGATGATGGAACTCAAATATTTTTTGAAATGCAAGAAGGATTGACTGCTTGTCAAAATATAACTTCTCCAGGAATTTATACTTTACTTTCAAATATTACTTCTATAGGCACATGCTTTAATATTACTTCTTCGGATGTTATTATTGAATGTCAAGAATATACTATAAATTATTCTAATGCAAGTGAAGGACAAGGAATTTGGACAAATAGTTCAGATGTAACAGTTTTCAATTGCAATATCAATAAAGGTTCTGCTCAATCAAATTCTTATGACTTATATGTAGCCAGTGGAGAGATTAATATAACTAATAGCACTTTTAATAAATCAAATGCATATAGTAATGGTTTGCTCAATACTTTCTGGTATGTTAATCTTTATGTCAATGATTCGGCAAGTCAGAATGTAACGAATGCAAATGTTTCTACTTATGATATTTATAATAATTTATTCAATTGGAGTATGACCACTTCTGATGGAAGAATTCCTACTTTGACATTAAGGGAGTATATACAAAATTCTTCTGGGATATATTTTGATACAAATTATACTTTCAATGCAGATAAAAATAGATACCATTCAGAACTTTCTTATAATGTTACAAGCTCTTTAGAATATCCAAATAATCTTTATCTTACTTTGCCGACAACAGATACAGATATGCCAACTGTTGTTACAAATACCCCCATTTCCGGAACAGTTACAAGAAATAATACAATTACTGTAAATTGTTCATTTACAGATAATATCCAATTAGCCAATGTAACATTATATAGTGATTGGAGTGGAGTTTGGGAAATAAATCAAACTTGGGACATTTCTGGAACTGAAAACTCTACTTCGGCAACATGGGATTTACTAAATGGAACATACTCTTGGAAGTGTCAAGTTTGTGATAATTCAAGTAATTGTGTTTCGCAATCAATTAATAATTCATTTATGATTATTCCTGTTGACCAACCTGTTTGGACTGCATTACATAATACTCATACAACTTTTAGTGATGGTGGTTTTTCTCAAACTACGGCGGTTAGTGCTAACAAAGATAATTTTGATGCTGGGGCAACAAATGACCATGATTATTCTTTATCTCAAGAAGAATGGACCTCTATGATTAATACAGCAAATGGGAATAATACTGATAATAATCTAACTTATTTCTTTGGTGTAGAATGGACTTCAACTTTTCATATTTTTTATATTAGTTTAAATCCCACTCCAACAGTAAAAACTAAAAATGATGATGATTTTAATACTGTTCAAGAAATAGCTGCATGGCTTGAGCAAACTCAAGGATTAGCAGTTTATGCACATCCAGCTCAATACTTTTCATTGGATTGGAATAATCCTGCATTAGTTAATGATACTTGGATTCCTTTAGTTGATTTAAAGAATAAGGCAGGAACTTGGCATTGGAATTATTTCTGGAATTGTTCTGCTTATGCAGAAACGTTGGGTTGTGTTAATTATACCAATCCTTATACTCCGACAAATGACCCAACTAATGCTTTTGTAAAAGAAGCATTAGATTTAGGTTATCATTTTGGATTTGTTTGTAGCAATGATGACCATACTGTTCCTTTTACTTATGGTTGTGGAATTGGGTTAGTAAATCCTTACAATTGGACAAGAGAAGGGATTTATGAAACATTAAAAGAAAGACATACTTGGGCTGCCGAGAAAAAAACCATGATATCTGTAATTGTAAATAACGGAACTTCAAATTATACTATGGGGGATATTTTCAAAACGAATTTATCAACAATTTATTTAGATTATGATATACTTGCTTCACCTAATACTACTATAAGTCGTATAAATCTATTTCATAATGGAATTATTGTGAATTTAACAAATGAAACTCAAACAAGAGCTAAAGGAAGTTTCCCTGTTACTCTTACGGGTGGAGGGGATGAAGATTATATTTTCTTAGAAGTAATACAAGCAGATAATGCACGAGCTTGGAGTAGTCCAGTTTATGTAGAATATGATACTCTAGATATTATTGACCCAACTGCTGTTCAAGGCACAAACCCTGTTGATGATTATAATTCTATAAGTTCATCAATTACTTTTGATATGAAATGTTCAGATGATAGAGAAGTTGGTACAATCCAACTATGGACAAACACAACAGGAATATGGCACGCAAACTATTCCAATTCAGCTTATACAAATGATACTTGGTTAAATATTTCAATAACCGGCATTCTAGATGGTTCAAATTACAAATGGGCTATCTGGTGCAACGATAGCACAGGAAATGAGAATATAACTGATAACAGGACTTTTAATGTTTCTGTTGTTTTTGATACAACTGACCCAATAGCTTATTTTGGCACAAACCCTATTGATACTTATAACACAACCTCTTCAAGTATAACTTTTGATCTAAAATGTTCGGACAATCTTGCTGTTGACACGATACAATTATGGGGAAATTGGAGTGGAACTTGGCAAACAAATTACACAAACTCAAGTTATACAAATGATACGTGGTTAAACATAACAAAAACAATTCCAGATGGAACATATAAATGGGCTGTTTATTGTAATGATACTTCTGGATTAGAAGATTGGACAGATACAAATAGGACTTTTGATGTTGATTTAACCATACCTTCTAATGATCCCCCAAGTGTTACATTAAATTCTCCTGAAGATGAAACAACAGACACAGATGGAAATGTTACATTTAATTGCTCTGCCACAGATGATCAACAACTTGTTAATTTAACATTATATGTATGGAACTCAATTGGATTATATTATAATAATACTGTGGATATCGCTGAAACTGAAAATTCAAGTTCATGGGATTTAACAAATATTCCAGAAGAAGACTATGAATGGAATTGTCTTGCTTATGATAATGCAAGTCAATCATCTTGGGCAACAAGCAATAGAACACTAACCGTTAATACAACAGAAATTCCAGAAACTTTTGGTGTTAATTTAAATTATCCAGATAATGAAGCCTTAATTAATAATGACCAACCTGATTTTAATTTCACAGTTTTAAGTGAAACAAATTCAACAAATATCTCTTGTGAATTATTTATTAATAATACTGGCTATGGATTTAATAATACTGTTGAAAATAATACAGAAACAACGATAACTACAAATGATACTTTAGATGATGGATTATATTCCTGGTATGTAAATTGCACTGATTTAGCTGGAACAAATCAAAGTGAAACAAGAACATTCACTATTGACACTCAAGAACCAGAAATAAATTTAATCAGTCCAGAAGATAATCATAACTTTGCTTCAGGAACAACACACATAACTTTTAGTTGGGATGTTACAGATAATTTAGATACAAACATAAGTTGTAATGTTTACACGCAAGATTCTTATCAAGAAACAATTTATTGTGAAAATGCAACAGCATGTGAACAAACTATCTCTGGATTTTCTCCGGGGAGTTATAGTTACGAAGTTAATTGTTCTGATGGAATAAATCAGAAAGTCTTAGATTCAAGAGATTTTTCAATTCGTCATTCTTCTGGTAGTGGGGGTGGTGGTACTACAACTCCAACTAATGAAACAAATGCAACAAATAATACTGAACCATCTGGTTATAATCATACTCTTGATGATTTAAATGAACCAAGATTAGTAGGGGTTGGATTAAATGAAGTATTAAGATTTAGTATGGCTGGAGAAAATCATACACTTAAGGTTATTGCATTAACAGAGGATAGTGTTACATTAATGATTTGGTCAAGTCCTTTACAAGTTACTTTAAATGTTGGAGAAACCAAACAACTTGATCTTAATGAAGATGGAGATAATGATTTAGAGATTACATTCAATGGATTAGTTGATGGAAAAGCAGATTTATTATTAACTGAAATAAAATCTCCTGTTTGTGGTGATGGAATCTGTGTTGTAGAAGAAGCAGATAGTTGCTGTCAAGATTGTGGTTGTCAAACAGGATATGAATGCAAAAACAACACATGCGAGGTTATTAATAATCCAGAAAGTGGAAGCACGAATTCTGTAAAGATATGGATATGTATAATTGTCTCGATTGTTATAATTGCATTATTAGTTTATGTCATAGCTTCTGCAACTGCAAGAAAGAAAAGGGGATATTAAGATAAGGGAAGCGCCAAGCGAAATAAAACAAAATTCTAAAGCAAATACAAGAGACAAAGAGTTAATAGGTAATACAATATACGCCGGTGTTAAAAGTGACTTAAATGCAGAATGTTATCGTAGATAAAGGCAAGTTTGCACCCGCAAATTTCGGGTGCTTAAATCGAACCCAGTATTGGAATATTAAACAGGAAACTCCTACTAAGCGAACTGAAGAAATTCCATTCACCGAAAATATTATGGTAGGTGTTTTTATCAAAATAACTGAAAAAACCTGAAAAAGCGACCGAAGAAATTTTAACATTTAGCAGAGGAAATGCTATTAAGGGGGTGTAGAATTTTTCTCCATTAGAAAAATATCTGTCGCTATTTTTATTAAAATACCTGAAAAACATGAAAAAGCAGGTGGATGAGTTTTCTACACTTAAAACTAGATAATATTTAATAAGTGGACTGCGAGTTAATTAGCAGTAGATTTTTTTATCTTCGGACTTTTTACCAAAATATGGTCAAAAACCCGAAAAACTCACTGCGAGTTAATTAACACTTGTAAGTTAATTTCCAATAAGTGAACTGAAGAAATTTCTTCAGTGAAAAAAGTTATCGTCGATTTTTCTGATAAAATGCTCTAAAAAACCAGAAAATTCAACTGAAGAAATTCAAATATTTTGAGCATGGAAGCTCCAATAAGCAGTGCTTTTGATTTTGGAGAACTTTACTCTGTCGCAAGGTTTCTTGCCTAAAGGCTTTTCGAAACCTTGCTTTCCGATTTAATTTGTTCTATATTGTTAAACATGACCTTTCGATTTCTTTTGTTTCTGTTTTTTTGAATTTTGTTAAATTTTATTTGTGAGATTTTTTATTTTGTTTTTCTAATTCCTCTCTTTCCATTGCCCTTTCAACAGCTTTTCTAACTTCGGGTCTATTTTCCAATATTCTTTCAACAAATGCTCTCACCATCCTATCTCCTTTTGATGTTATTTTTAATCTTTTTTTGGTTTTTTCAAATTCTTTCTGCATTTCTGTTTGAGCAGTTTGTAAAGAAATTACTTGTTTACTTTGTTCATCAAGTTGTTTCTCAAGTTCTGTTTTAGTAATATCAATATACAAATCTTCTTGAGAAATTAAATCTCTCATTCCAAGAAATTCACTATAATATAAAATGTATTTTTCAGTTTTCCATCCAAATCTAAACATTAAGCCAGTATTGTTCTTATATCTTTTAATCCAATAACAACAACTGTTATGCCTAAAGTCATACATTGACAAGTCAGAGTATTTTGCTCCTGCTTTTGAAACTTTATCTCCGAATAATTGCTTTGCTAATTCTCCTAGATAACGATTAGTATACTCTGGACTAAAGCCAAAAAGCCTATCTTCTGGTTTTAATTCACTCCTTTTGATGTATTCTAGCAGGTCTTTTCCGCATAATAATAGCTTAATCTTTCTTCCGAAAGTCTTTGAGGTTTCATCTCTTATATTAACATAAACAATGTTCTTTTCTTCATGAATATCTTGAACAAGCAAAGAGAATGATTCTGTAACCCTTGCTCCAGAATCGTATAGGAATGACAAGAATGGCTTATAACGTGGCTCACATTTTTCAAGAAGCAATTTCATCTGTTCTTCATCAAGATAAACCCATTTTGGCTTTTCATCTCTTGATGAATCTAGTTCTGTTGTAACATCAGTTACAGATTTATCCTTTTTCTTGCTTATTTTCATATACCAATGCCAGAAAGCCTTGAAAGTCTTTACATAATCAGCAGTTGATTTGTATTTTTGTCCTAATTTGCTTTTGATTGTTCCATTTCTCATATCTGAAAAGAAATTCTGAAGCTGTTTTTCTGTTATCTTAGTTATATCTGCAATATTCCTTTCTTGAAACATGATAAATAGCTGAGTTAGCCTTGTTCTTATTGTATTAAGCCTCATAAAAGACCTTCCGCCTTTTTTGCTAAGCAAAGAAACATTAGCTCCAACTTCCATATCAAAGATATATTTCAATAGAACATCAGAATTCTTTTTTGTCAGATTTCCCTCGATATAATCCTTTTTAGAAGCGTGTTCTTTCCAACTATTGTATCTTGGTTCATGATTATAGAGATCAATTTTCATGAAAAACAAGAGACTCCGAACTATTTAAATTTATCGGAGTCTCTACAATGCTCCTGCCGGGATTCGCACCCGGGTTAGCGGCGCGAGAGGCCACTGTCCTTGGCTGCTAGACTACAGGAGCACGATTAAGATGAGAAATCCTGATTTATAAATCTGATTAAAAAAGAGTATTAGGGACATAGATAAGTAAATTATAGGATAATCGTGCGCACTTCAATTTAGTCTTTAAGTGCTTTTGTTTAGGTAAATCTTAAGAGGGGGTTAAGCCTTGAAGACTTTGTTGCCTTTGTGAACTGGCTCTGGCGTAAGAATACCTACTTCGTCGCCTTTCTTTGCAGCTTTTACCGGTGCTCGGTTTATTTGCATGCTCGTTATGGTTATTTCGAGTTCTTGGGTCCCTGTCTTTATCTTTATCTTGTCTCCTACTTTCAAGGGGCTTGTCAGTTTTATTGCTGCTGCATTAACTTTCGCAAAAAAGTCAGTTACAACTCCAATTTCTTTTTCTGCCATATTTATCAAGGTATGCTGGATTTTTAAGTTTTACGGGAAGTAGAAGGATAAGCCTCTGACGAGGATTGAACTCGTGACCCCCTCCTTACCAAGGAGATACTCTACCACTGAGCTACAGAGGCATTTTTGATAAAATTAATTTTATCTTTATTTCTAATAGGGATGGCTTTTAAAATCTTGTGCATTCCACTTTTTGGGACATAAATTTGATGATAGATATGGTCTTTGTAGTGCCAGGGACAAGAATTATACCTAAATTCTAATTTTTTAAACATTTCTTGACAAAAGAGGGCAAGATATTCGCTAGCTGTGGACAGACCAAAACCGTTTCCTTTTTTGCCCCCATCTGTGTCAAGTAGACCTGCTAAAAAATGAACATAGTATTTTTTTGGCATATTTGGGACCTTGGCAATTCTGGCTTTTCTTCCAACAATATATCCTTTTCTTTGTAAAAAATTATAAACCTTCTTCGATTGTATTCTGCATACATAGAGGCTGTTTCTTTTGTCTTTTCGTTTCTCTATTCTTAAACACAAACCAAACACACTCTTGAATAACGGGACATAAACATCTTCTAAAAAAACTTTCGAATTTGATACAAAATAAATAATATATTTTTTTTGAAATGTGCCATTTGGTCGGATTGATTTTGTGACGGGCAAAGAGCCATCCCCTATAAGCAAACCAAATAAATAGGCAAAATCCTCACTCCATTTTGGAATTTTTGGTTCGTACATCATACCACTATAACGCTCACATATTTATAAATTTTTCTAATCAGCGAAGGTTTTTTAAACATTATTGGTCTTGAATTTTGGAGAAATAGCCCCGTAGTATAGCGGTCAAATTTTCTAAATATCTTTATTTAGATAAGACTAAGTATATTGGCCTCTGGAGCCGATGACCACGGTTCGAATCCGTGCGGGGCTATTCTCTTATTATCTAAAAATGATAGACTATGATGAGACAAAAAAGTTCTTAAGTTTGATAGCTGAAACTGATTTAAACTATTTTGTTGCTGGCGGTGTTGGTCTGGATGGATTAAGAAGAAAATGGACCAGAGAGCATGGAGATGTGGATATATTTCTCTTTGAAGAAGATTTTGGTAAACTTGTTGAATTTGTTAAGAAGAAAAACTATAGGGTATTTAGGAAATCTATCAAATCTGGAACATGCTCTAAATTTGAAATACAAGGAAAGGGACTGATTGCGACTATTTTAGTTATTAAAAAGGAAGGAGATTTCAGGGTTTTACTTGGAACTATTGGAGATTCCAAATTCTCTTGTGAGATCTTTAATAATCCTGGAATTGGAAAACTAGATGATGTTTCTTTTAGAACTGTACCAAATGAAATTTTTGTCTTTGAAATGGAGTATTCAAAATCAGAAGAAGATAAGAGGGAAGGAATGTCTTTGAAATGTGATGAGGGACTATTGAATGAGATTGAGTATTTTCCAAAAGAGAGAGAAGAAGTTGAACTTGTTGAAATCTAGGGACTCTGCTTCCAACACATTTAAAAACTCCTCCCATTATGAGAATTATGGAAAGAAGCAATCTCGATATTGTTAAGAAAAAGTATGAACCTTTATGCAAAAAATATAAGCTTCCTAGCTTTGACGAGTTGAATAAAGAGTTTGAGATTGAGAAAGTTCAAGAGCATGAAACTGACTATCTTCTAAGAGAAGTGAGAAAAACAGTTAGTGAGAAAATGAGTGCATTCTTAAGATTTTTTGAGACTATCTTGAATCCAGTTATGGCCCCTGTCTTTGTAATAGCTGCCTTAAAGAATCTGGAGAACGGAGAAAAACAGAAGATAAAGGAGATATATGAAGCCATGGTAAGTGTGGAGATAGGGACTATTGAACTTGATGTTGAGTACAGTGAGAAGAAAGAAGCTGAATTCATCCTAAAGGCAGTCAAAAAATGGAAAGCTATCAAGCCGGAGATTCTAGAGATTATGAAGATAATTGAAAAATCTCATTCTATTTCTGAGAAAAAAGGAAATTCGTATCTTGGATAAATATAACAGGGGCATGGGCTCTGGAAATTGGTTTCACAACGTTGTGAAAATATGATTTTCACTGAAACCTAAGAGAATAGAATATAAGACTTATTATGATAACTAAATCATTCTCTTATCATATCTAAATCTATTTCAATTGATGCAATCTGCCTCAGCACAAATCTATATTGCATAAAATAAATATTTAATTAATATATCTCTTATAATCATAAGTATGCGCACTTCAATTTAAGGTTTAAGTGCTTTTGTTTAAGAAATAAATTGGAAGCTTAAAGCCTTACTCTCTTAAAGCATCTAAATCTATCTCAATTGATGCGACAGGAGTTTTGAGCTTCCAATTATTCAGGACTTTTGGATGGACTTCACCGATTATTCCGATATTATGCTTATTTAGAATTATTTCTGCTGCCCTTCCTGGAATGAATGATTGGTGCTGAGTTGGTTTAAGAAGATAGGATTTACCCAGGCTCTGGAAAACATAATCCAAGACTTGCTTGGCTTCTGTGAAATTTGCTTTTGTGCTGCAAAGAGAAATAGAAACTTTGTTTGTTTCTTTTGTTTTATTATCTCTTCTTTCATCTATGTTGAAGACTTTTCCTAGTTCGAATATGTTTTGAGGCATTTGTTTTGTCGTATTTTGAGAGAGGAATTCAAGTGAGGATGGCAGGAGCCAGGATCTTAGGCAGGTATGGTTCTCAGACATGGGATTTTTTAGTGTGATGACTGGTCTTTTTTCTAGGTTCATAACCTCAAATAGATTAGTTGGCTTCGAGAGATTGAAAGTCAATATTTCCTGGAAGCCAAGGCCTGATAAGAGATTTGCGATATTTTCTGAGAATGTTGTTTCATCAAGGATTTTGCCCTGTGTTGCAAGGTGGGGTTCAACGGGTCTTAGATTTTTGAAACCATAAGCTATGGCAATATCTTCTATGATATCTACCTTATGCAAGACATCATTTCTGTAGAATGGAATTTCTATTGTAAGGTCATTCTTATTTAGAGTCACATTATAGCCTGCCTTTTTTATCAAATTTATGACTTCTTTTTCTTTTAGGCTTGTACCTAAAAGAGAATTTATCTCCTGTGTTGTAAGGCCCTTTGTCTTGGATTCTAGTCTAGGTGTTTGAGATCTTTTTAATCCATGTTTTAAAGATACGGGATATATTTTCCCTCCACGCTCTGCAAAAGCCACAACAACTATATTTAGTGCATCAGATATTTTCTTTTCATTGAATCCAGAGACTTCAATAAATATATTTTTTGTATCTAAGTTGACTTTTCCAGAGTATTCTGAATTAATAATGGGGGGCATGCTAAGAACATTTTTATCTTGATCAATGAATATTGGATATTCTTTTGCATTTTCTATTAAATGCCCGTAGATTTGACCTTTCTCGTGTCTCTTTAATATTTCTTTAAGGTTTAGTTCTTCGATAAATCCCAGGGGCGTAAATCGCAGAGAGTCTGGTTTGTAGGTGGTATAGGATATGGGCCATTTTATCTTATCAAAATCATAAATTCCTAGGGCAATTTCTTTTCTTCTTTTGCCCATTCCTTCACAAATTTTTTCCTGCAGTTGAATGACTTGAAGAATAAATTCTTCTGTGAATTTCAAGTCTTTTATGACTGCGCAAACAGTATATGGCCTGACCGCACTAACCTTGTGGTCTATTATGACGGTGAATGGCTTGTCTGATTTCTCTAATTTGTAACTTCTTAGGCCAGAGGTCTTTCCTGTGAGATTCTTGAGTTCTCTAACCAGACCTTCGGCTGAAAGTAAATCAATTCTGTTTGAATCTTTAATCTCAACTATGACTTTGTCTTGGTCGATACTGTCTACTTCTGCTTTTGTTAGTTCTAATAAATCTCTCAAGGCTTGTTCTGAGAGTTTTTTTCCATAAAGTCGTTCAAAATCTTTCTTTGAAATTTCTATGTTTGGCATTTTTTAATTGAGGTATGTGTTATTTCCTTTTGTTTATCGTTTTTAATTTGATCTTTTTTCAGTCAGGATAATAAATTTCATTCAGTTTATTCTAGCATTTCTCAGGAAATTTATATCTTGACTGAAGATATCTCTGATATCTTCGAGGCCGGTGTTTAACATGTATAATCTATCTATTCCCATGCCCCAGGCAAGGACTTTGGTGTCTTCAGGGATACCTAGGGGAAGTGTGACTTCAGGTCTAAATAGGCCTGCTCCCCCAAGTTCAATCCATCCTTTTGTGGGGTGTTTGCCTATAAGTTCAACCGAAGGCTCGGTGAAGGGGAAATATGATGGTAGGAACTTTATTTCTTTGACTTTAGCTATCTTCTCTGCGAATGTCTTTAGCATTCCAAGAAGCTGGGTGAATGTTACATTCTTATCTAAGATTATGCCCTCCATCTGGTTGAATTCAGGCAAGTGTTTAGCATCTGTTATGTCTGGTCTGAAACATCTTGCAATTAAGAAGTATTTTCCCGGAATCTTTGGCGAGGAGGATAGGGTTCTTGCTGATACTGCTGTTCCCTGTGACCTTAGGAATAATTTTTTAGACTCGTTGATATTGAAAGGTATTTTCCAGCCGTCTGAACCTGTTTTCCAGCCATTTTCGTGTGTTTCTTTTATTCTTTTAAGGAGCACATGATTCTGAATATCCCCTTTATCAGGACTAGTGAAATATTGGTCGTGAATTCCCCTAGCAGGGTGGTCTTGGGGCATGAATAAAGCATCACAATTCCACATGCCGAGTTCAACACAGGGCCCTGTTGTTTCTTCGAAACCCAGGGCAATTAGTTCCTGGCGAGTTTTCTGCAAGAATGAAAGATAGGGGTGTCTTTTTCCTCCGAAGAGTATGGGCGCTTTTGTATCAAGGTTATAGACCCTGAATTTCTTGCCTTTCCAGTTCTCTTCTTTAATCATGCTCGGCGTGAGTTGTTCAATCATATTCTCCACTTTGTCTAAGTTTTCAAGAACTTTTCTTCCCAGTGTAGTTGTTTCATAGGAAGTTTCTTTTTCCTCTTCTATAAAGATAATATCTTTTCTTAGTCTTAGCTTGTCAAAAATCTTCTTCTGGTCTTCAGTTAAGTCTTCGAATAGCATTGGAAGCGATTCTAGAAATCTTTCTTCTGGAAATTTCTTTATTGCTTCCTCTCTTCCTATCTGGGCTGTTATTTGCCCCTCTAGTTTGATTATTCCTTTAGACTTTAGAGTGCCTAGGGCTATTTGAAATTCATTATCACTTAAACCAGAAATCTTCTTAGCTTCTTCAAGTTTAAGGGTCTTTTCGAGTACAAGAATAAGCAATCTTCTTTCTGGCAAACCTTTCTTTTTATATTCTATACCATTAATATCCAATCTTATTAGCTTGGTTGCCTTGGTTTTAATATTAATAATGCCTTTATTAGATAAGAACCCAAGACCTCGGTTGATGCTCGTTATATCTAAGCCTGTCTGGGCTTCTATTTCTTCTATGGTCTTTCCAAGGGCCGGAAGAATTTTTTGCTCTAAAGGACTTAGGGCTTCTAGTATATCTTGAACCTGCTTTTCCATCTAAATCATAACAGAAAGGATTTTAAAAAGGTTTTGTGAGATGTAACAATTATGTAAGAATGAATTACTTTCTGCCTTTCTTGTTGTTCTTCAATCGGGCTTCTCTTGGCTCTTCGTTTCTGTTTCTGCTGGCTCTTGTTGCCACAATAATTATTAGAACGATTATGATTATTAATAGTGCAACATTAAGTATGAAAAGCCAGGAATTATTCTTTAGTGTATCTAAGAAAGATGGGGTGTTTCCTTGTGCTGATTCTCTTTGCAATTCAACTTGAAGTGTCTGAGATTTTGAGAATCCATCTGCTTTGATTGTTACAGGTATTGCATTGATTGATGCTGCGTTTGCATTTGGCATGAATGTTATGTAAATACTTCCTGCTTCGTTTGGACCTAGAGTTATTGAAGCTGGTTGGATAGATATGATTGAAGCCCAAGCAAGGCTTGAGACATCCAAAGTATATGATGTTGAGAGGTCTCCGGTGTTTGTTAGTGTTACAATAAGGGTATTTTCTCTGTCAAAATAACTCTGGCTTGGAACAACGCTTAGTGAGGCGTCTTTCTTCTGTGTTCTGCAGTTAGTCTGTAGATTTAGGGTATAAATATCAGAAGTATCTGCATCTCCAGAGTCAGATGTAACATCCACTATAAGGGAGTATGTTCCAGGTGCGACTACTGGCATGGTTCCTGTGAAGGTGAATGTAGCTGTATCCCCTTTATCTATATCTTTTGTTATCTCTTGATCTATACCTAAAGAGGCGCTTGATATTGAGACCACGACATCGGTTTCATCTTTTTTTCCGGTGTTCTCAATCTTAACTGCGATATTATACTGCTGATTGCATGCTAGGTTAGGATATGTGACTTTGTCTATTGTGAGTTCATGGGTCTTTCTTTTTATATCAACAGAGACAGTTGATTCATCGCACTGAGTATCTTCGTCTCCATCTTCATATACTTTTACCCTTACTATATAATCGTCTCCTTCATCAAGGTCTGCAGGAATTTTTAGTTCTATAGTATAATCTTGTTCGTCATCATCTAAGTTGTCATCAAGGCTGTCGTCACTTATTACTTCTTGTGTTGTTAGGTCATAGAGCTCTGCTTCTACTGTGAAGTCTATGTCATCATTGGTTTCAACTGAGAATTCTATAGATATGGTCTCCCCTGGGTAGAAATCATCTCCGCTATCTGGGTTGTCCAGTTTTAGGTTTACATGATTCCCTTTTGGACCTAGTTCGCAGAAGTTTTGTTTTACATTGACATTGAAGGCATAGGATGTTGAGTATGCGGTTAAGCTAGAGGCTATGTTCATTGTTACTGTCTTTTCACCTAATTCTGCTTCTGAATTTGCACTTAGTGTGAAATCGACTCTTGTAGTATTATTTGGTGTTAGAGAGCTTATTTTAACTGGAGAAAATGAAACCGAGGTTCCAGCAGGCAAGTTTGATGCGCTATATGTTATATTATATATTGTATCAAGACCAGTATTGTTCAAAATGAAGTATCCTGTTGAGCTAGAACTCTGATAAACAGTTAATGAGGTTGTGTGATCTAGCACTGAAATGTCTGCAAGTGCTAAAGAGGTTAGATTTAGAAGTATTACAAAAGAAAACAATACCGCGAATGTCGTCAATAAAGTTTTGTTCATTTTTATTTTTGCTTTTTTTGTCGTAATTTTACAGTTAAAGCAGTTTAAAAACCTTTCGCTTTTTTTTAAGTTTTTAACTAGAAAGAAATCTCCAGCCTTTAGGCTGGGGTGCTGAGCACAAGATT
>CAYZTH010000022.1:0-15417 GCA_964481435.1 Candidatus Woesearchaeota archaeon | reverse complement strand
CTTTTAAGCTAGGTGTCGTGGGTTCAAATCCCATCGGGCTCGTAGGGATTTGAAAGTCTGAATATATTCAGATTATTCTATTTTTTTCGAGAAAGTCCTTAACAATTTGAAAGATTAATTCATGTCCTTTTGAACCGGGGTGACAGCCGTCCACCAAAAGATTTTCAAAATGTTTTTCTTCCAGTTTTTCATAGATATCAATGAAATGAACCTTGTCTTTTTCACAAACTTTTTTTACTAATTGATCAAATTTTTTTGTGTTTTCTTTTTTATATGAGTTTTCATTATCCCAAGGAATTGGGTCTAGGTTTATAGGGAATAAACCCAGAAGGAAGATATTTTTTGAATATTTTTTAGCAATTTTTACTATTTTATGAAGATTTTTCTCAAATTGTTTTTCAGAAGTCCAAAGTTTCTTTGTCTTATTATTGATTATAGAATCATTTGTTCCTATTTCAATAATTATTGCGCCTACTTTGTCTGGATCAACGTTTCTGGTCTTTATCTCTGGATCAATTTGTTTTAGAAGTCCTTTTGTTGTTATTCCATAAACGATCCCTAGATTATAAACAAAATGTTTTTGAGGATATTTTTTATTGATGTATTGTTTCAGCCTTTCTGCCCATCCTCCGAGTTCATCCCACGACCCATGGGCGATACTGTCTCCAAAAACAAAAAATTTCATTTTAATCCTTGAACATGAATTTATCTACTTGTTTCTTTGCAAGTTCTCTTTTCTTTTGATGTTCTTTCAAGAAAGCATTTATCTTATCGACTAAGTAGGATTTTAGTTCTCCTGTGAGGAGCTTGCCTGACTTGTAATCATCGTGAATCTTCTTTAGTTTCTTGTCGTCTGGTTCAAAGAAATAATTAAGCCACTGATATGCAACATCGATATCTGGGTTGCCTCCTTTTTTTCTATGCTCTTCGATTGATGCCTGACCTCCAGAGAAGGCGTGTTTCATTATTTTCTTTCTGACTTCTTCAGGAGTGTCTGTTGTCCAGATTGTTGAATCAGGATCAGAAGTTGACATCTTTCCTCCGTAGACTTTGAGGCCCGAAAGGAACTTGCTGTGCATTATTGAGGGTTTATAGTAGCCTAGTTTAGGAAGAACATCTCTTGCAATTCTGAAGTGTGGGTCTTGGTCTATTCCAAGAGGAATCAAGCAAGGAATATTTTTCTTCGCAAGGACTGAAGGCAAGAAAGCTGGAACAGCCTGCATCGCTGTGAAGAATATTGAGCCGACATTGGTTTCATTTGTGAATCCAAAGACTGCCTTGGTTGTTGAGAATGTTATTTTTTTTGCAACTTTAATCGCTTCGGGGTATAGTGTTTTTGAATTTTTTGTATCCACGATTATGTGTGTTTTTTTAGGATCAAAACCCAGGGCGATTATATCTAAGATATTCTCTTCTGTTAGCTTTTTGACTTGGTCAAGTTCAAGATCTTGGCGAAACATAAATTTTTCATCATCTGTTAACTGGAACCATAAGTCAACTTTGAATTTCTCTTGGAGCCATTGTGTAAATATCCAGGGCAATAAATGTCCGATGTGTGTTCCTCCGGAAGGGCCTCTGCCGGTGTATAAGAAAAATTTATTTCCTTTTTCGTATTCATTTAGAATAAAGTCCATGTCTCTATGAGAAAAGAATACTCCTCTTGAGAGCATGAAGTGTATATCCTTGGTATGTTTCTTTATTCTGTTTAGTAGGGCTTGATTAATCCCTTGGATACCGAATTCTTTCATAAGTCTTTTGTACTCTTCATCATCTAAAATCCCCTTAACTTCGTAGGGAGTAACCTTGACCTCGTTTTCCATGTTTTGTTAAGAAGAAAGATTTTATAAAGGTTTCTTGACACGAATGAGATATAAGTAAATAAGAGGGATTTATTAATTCAAAAAATTTATGCGCCCTAGTTACTTTAATGCGCTTTGTAAAGTACAATACAAGTACTCCTAACTCAAATAGCTTTATTACATAACTTAAAAATGAAACATACAGCTAAGATAACTTTAATCATAATTGTGGCGTTCCTGATTTCTCAGCTGATTGGACTCTTGCTTTTCAGCATTTATGACCAGAATTTCGGCAAATCATATCAGAATAAGGTTCAGGAACTTAAAGATAAGAATATGACTCTGCCTTCTCAGCCAAATGCAACAATAATGGATTTTGTTTCTGCGCCTGTTGAGGCTAAAGCGCCTCTTGATTTTGTGAAAATAATCCTTAATGTCCTGATTGCCATAGCTCTAGCTATCGTGCTGTTTTTTATTCTGACAAGGATTGGTGTTGTTCCGGTGATTAAAGGATGGTTTACGCTTGTTATTTTCATGTGCCTATCAATCGCTCTGACCCTTTTGTTATATCCTTTGCTTGGACACTATCTAATAAGAATAGGAAGTATACGCTTCTCTTTTGCCGAGGTTATTGGAATACCCCTTGCTATCGTGCTGACTTATCTAAAGATATTCAGAAGACAACTCTTAGTCCATAATTTGACTGAGCTCTTTATTTATCCGGGATTTGCAATTGTCCTATTGCCTATTTTGAATGTTGTTGTTGCAACTGCTTTGATTCTTGCTATGTCTGTTTATGATATTGTCTCTGTCTGGAGAAGCAACTATATGATGGGACTTGCGAACTTCCAGATGAAGCATCTCAAAGTATTAGGTGGGTTGTTTATTCCTTATATCAAGAAAGGGGACAGAGAAAAAATAAATGAGGCCAAGGCTCTAAAGTCGAAAAAGGAAAAGATTTCAAGACTCCAGAAAATTAAGGTTAGGGCGGCGGTTCTTGGTGGAGGAGATATCGCGATTCCAATGGTTTTCCTAGGGACTATCTTTTTAGCTTATGGTTTAATTGCTTACTTCATTGTACTAGCTTGCATCCTGGTTGCCCTATCGGCCTTATTATTTAATGCTAAAGATAAGGCTTATCCTGCGATGCCCTATCTAACCGTAGGGGGATTAATAGGATTGTTCATCGTTTTATTGATTTTTGCGTAAGATATTTATAGTGCAGTAATTTTTTCTTTTTATGATGGAGGTAATTTTTCTTGGAACAGGAAGTGGATGGCCAAGATTAGAAAGGCAACCTACTTCGTTACTAATAAAAGTTGGTGGTAAGAATATCCTAATTGACATGGGTCCAGGAATAACAAGGAGGCTTTTAGAGACAAAACATACTCTTAGTGATATTGATTATTTGTTCATAAGCCACTTTCATCCAGACCATATTTCGGATTTTATTCCTTTTTTACAATCTGTTCGGTATAATCTCGGATATAAGAAAGATAAACCTCTTCTTATTATTGGTGGAAAAGGACTCAAAAAATTCTATAAAAATTTAAGAAAACTTTTCAGACATCTGGTTGATGCGGGAGATAAAGTTATCATTAAAGATTTGGTTAATAAAGAAATTATTTTAGGGAAGAATATTAAGGTCAAGACCTTAAGAGTACCACATAATAAAGAGAGCATAGCTTTCAGAATTGAATATAATGGGAAAAGTTTAGTGTATTCTGGCGATACAAAATTTTCTGAGAAACTTGCAGATTTCTCAAGAAATGCAGATTTTCTGATTTTAGAATGTGCTGTGCCAAATGGGGTCGAGGGAGAAGATCATCTAAATCCAGAACTTGCAGCTAGAATATTGAAAGAGGCTCATGCAAAAAAAGTTGCTTTTGTGCATCTCTTTAAAGAAACAGAAAATTCAAAAGAAATAAGGAATTTTGAGAAGATTTATCATCAAAAAGTTATTATCGCAAAGGATTTGATGAGGATAAAGGTAAAATGAAAGAGAATCAAGATATTAAACCTGGAAAGTATCTGCATTACAAAGGGAAGTTCTATGAAGTCATTGGGGTCGGGCATCATTCCGAAACCTTTGAAGAAGTTGTAATATATCGGGCATCATTTACTTCGCCAGAATTTGGACCAAATGCCTTGTGGGTTAGACCAAAAAAGATGTTTCTTGAAGAAGTTGAAGTTGGTGGAAAAAAAGTCCCAAGATTTAAGTATGTCGGAAGCTGATAAAATTTTCTAGGGCACAATTTTTTTTGTTGCAGACTTTGTGCTGTAGTACGCAACACGATTATATACTTTAATATATATAATGTAAAGTATATATTAAAATAGATAAATCGGCGCCGGCCTTTCAGGGGTAAGGCGCGATTTGCACCCCAACTAATCGTTAAGATTTAGATATTTCTTGCTCGAAAGACTTAAAAAACAATTTATCTTGATTTTATCAGCCCCATGTAGCTCAGTGGCTAGAGCACCTGGCTGTAGACCTATGCTTAATGCACGGAGAATCAGCGAGTGTTCACTTGCCGAGTTCTTTGCAGAACCCGGGGGACCGGCGGTTCGAATCCGCCCATGGGGATTCCTTTTTAACTAAGTGATGTAAATCTTGGTAACGCAAGATTTATAAGAGCCTTCTAAAGAAGCCTCGGGAAGAGATAAACCTTTTATAATTAATCAAAAGGTTTATAAAGCAAAATTAATTAATCCTACGTAAAAGAGTAAGTTCTGGTGTGGAAATATAATATAAAATCTAAATATAATCAACAAGACAAAAAAAGAAAAAATGGTAGACGAAGAAATTAAAAAACATATGATGAAGACTGGCACTACCACTATCGGTATAATGTGCAAAGATGGAGTGATTTTGGCTACTGATAAGAAGATGACTTACGGTGGGGACGGAGGTGCTTTATTTATAGGTCATAAGAAAGCAGACAAAGTATTCTTGATAAGTGATAGGGCTGCTGTCACAACTGCGGGAAATGTTTCTGATATTCAATATACCTTAAAATTGACAAAATCTGAATTGAAGATTAAGAAATTAAGGACAAAGATGGACCCAAGTACAAAGGAAGTTGCTAATTTATTCGGCATGATTGCTTATGAGAATATAAGAAAATTCAGCACAATAGTTGCTATAACCGCATTCTTGATAGGTGGAATGGATGAAAAAGGATACTGGTTATACCAGGTTGATCCTGATGGAAGTGTTGTAGAGCATAAGAACTATGTTGCTGACGGTTCTGGAATGATTGTCGCTTATGGTGTAATGGAAGATCAATGGAAAGAGAACATGTCAATCGAGGATGGAATCAAGTTAGCTATAAGAGTAGTCACAGCTTCAATGAGTAGAGATACTGGTTCTGGTGAGGGAATTGATGTTGTGGTTATAGACAAGAACGGCGCAAGAAAAGTTATTGAAGAAGAAGTCAAGCACGTGCTAGTTAATAGAAAGAATTAGATTTTTTAAGAAGATTTGCAGAGTGAAGAGAGATAAATTATAAGAGAATTAACCAATCAATAAGAATACTAAAAACATTAACAGATATCTAGACTATAGAACTTAATTAAAAAATGCCAGACATTTTGAAAACAATTCTTGATGAGTTGCCTAAAGTAATCGAAAGCGCAAACTTTGAAGGTGCGAATATCGTAGTTTATACTTCAGACAAGAAGTTTTTCATAGAGGGAGAGCAACAGATTAGGGATGTTGTCAATAAAATCAAGAAGAGAATCGAATTAAGGGCTGCTGAAAGCCTTTTGATGGACCAGGAAGCTGCTGAGAAGATTATCAGAGAAATCATTCCTAGTGAGGCTGAAATCCAGACAATTCTATTTGATTTACAGAGAAGCATAGTTATAATAGAAGTAAAGAGGCCAGGCGTTGCAATAGGAAGAGGGGGAGAATTGTTGAGGACAATTAAAGAGAAAACCCTCTGGGTACCTCAAGCACTAAGGAGTCCTGCAATCGAGAGCAAGATAACAAACGCAATTAGACATACACTATATTCAAAAGAAGCCTATAGAAAGAAATTCTTGAACATGATAGGAAAGAGAATATACAAAGAATGGAATCCTGAGAAAAAAGAAGAGTGGGTAAGAATTAGTGTTCTTGGGGGTGGAAGACAGGTAGGAAGATCTTGCTTCTTAGTACAAACTCCCGAATCAAGGATATTACTGGATTGTGGAATAAATACTGCTGCATCTGGATCAGATAAATTTCCTTATCTAAATGCTCCTGAATTTGATATAAACCGGATTGACGCAGTTATCTTGACTCATGCCCACTTAGATCATTCAGGGCTTTTGCCTTATCTCTATAAGATGGGATATAAGGGTCCATGTTATATGACTCTGCCTACAAGAGATATTGCTGCTCTTCTTGCTCTTGATTTTATTGGTGTAAGTTATAAACAGGCAGCAAGCCCTCTTTTCAAAGTCGCTGATGTTAAGACAATGGTCAAACACTGCATTGACTTAAATTTTAATGAAGTTACCGATATAACCCCGGATATTAGGTTGACTTTGTATAACTCCGGACACTGCTTAGGGGCTTCTATGATTCATTTGAATATCGGAAATGGTCTGCATAATCTTTTGTACACTGGGGACTTCAAGTATATCAGAACAAGAGCTTTAGATATGGCTATGTCAAAGTTTCCAAGGCTTGAGACCTTGATTGTCGAGAGTACATATGGTGGAAGAGATAATATCTTTCCGCCAAGAAAAGAATCTGAAAAGATTTTCTTAGATGCTATAAAGAAGACAATCGCGGATAAAGGAAAAGTAATTGTTCCTGTTCTTGGAGTTGGAAGAGCGCAGGAAATCATGTTGATTGTTGAGGATGCGATACAGAATGGAGAGCTTGAAGGAATTCCCGTATATGTCGATGGAATGGTCTGGGACGTTACTGCTATTCATACGGCTTATCCAGAATTTTTGACACCGGGTCTAAGAACTAGGGTATTCCAAGATGAGAACCCATTTGACCCTAAGATTTTTATGAGAGTCGGAAGTCCAGAAGAGAGGCAGAAAGTATTGGAAGGAGGACCTTGTCTTATTTTAGCTACTTCGGGAATGCTTGTTGGGGGTGCTTCTGTTGAGTATTTTAAAAGATTGGCTGACAGCAAGAAAAATGCAATCATCTTTGTCTCGTATCTTGGTCCTGGTTCAATGGGGCGGCAAGTTCAAGAAGGAATTAAGGAAGTCAGGCTAGAGGATAATAATGAGATTGTCCATGTAAATATGAATGTTTATACTATCGATGTTCTTTCGGGACACGCTGGAAGAAATGAGATTCTAAATTTTATAAATACTATAAATCCAATACCCCGAAAGATTATAATCAATCACGGAGAAGTGTCAAGGTGCTTAGATTTGGCATCAAGTATCTATAAATTGAGCAAGATTGAGACGATGGTTCCTAGGAATCTTGAAGCTATTAGATTGAAGTAAGAAGCTATATATTTTTTCTCATAAATCTTTTTAAAGAATAGGGCACATCCTTTTTATGGCCGTTGTAAGAGAAATGAAAGGAGATGCGATATTTGAAGAAAAAACTCCTGAAGACAGAGTGTATGAAGGGGAGAGGGATTTATGGAGATATGTTTTAGAGCAAATTAAGTCAGGCAGGCATTCGCATATATTTGACAATCAAAAACAGTTGAGAGCACTTTTTTCTTATCTGCATGGGGAATGGTTAAATGAGGTAGTAGGGGGTTCTCTTTTTGAAAAACAGTCGAAGCAACTTGGTCTTGAATTGCCTAGGGGGTTTACTAGATACTCGCGCGATGTTCCTGGTTATGGTTTTCAAAGACCTCAGAGTTTAGCATACGGGTGCAATGCATGTGGCAAGATTATTGTCGGTGCTCCAAAATTAGAGCTAATTAGTCAAGATGCTGATGCGAGGGTAGGTTTGAGCGGGTTGGGAGTTGAAAAACACGGCCTAAGATATATCTGTAAAAATCCTACTTGCATGAAGGTCATGTTAGAGAGAAGGATTTGATTAGAATTTATAGTTCAAATTCTTCTATAAAATCAATTATTGCATGATATCTCTCAAGATATTTGAAACCCTTATCTGTGAGGCAGACCCATTTATTATTGTTACTTTTGGTTTCAATTTCTCTTATAAAATCTTTTTCTTTTAATTCAGAAAAATATTCTTGGAATCTTTTTGAGGATAGGTTTGATTTTCTAGTTAAGGGGGTCACTTTTATCAAGTTTCTGTTCTCTTTTATAATGAAGAGGATATCTCGCATAATTTCTAACTTTCCCCTCTTTGTCATCTTTTATTCTCCTGTTTTTTTAAGGACTTTATAAAGAATTATCATAAACAGAAGTACAGATATGAGATATATTATTAATTGGTATATGCTCAAGAACTTGGGCATTAGAATATCGATTACATTCAGAATCCAGAATATTGATAATAATAAATATATAATAAAAGGATTTTTTGATCTTGATTTAGTTTTTGGATTTTTTTTAGAATCTTTATAAGCTATAAGGAGTATAGCGAGGATAATCACCAAAAGAATCAGGTTGGTTATCAAGTAAGAGAAAACTCCCTGGACAAATGTTGAGATGAAGGCAAGAATCAGTGCAAAGACATTGAATATAGTAATTGTCAAATTGCCATGGTTCCATCTTTTCCACATAAGACTATATAACAAAAAGAGTATTGCCATTATGCTGAAATATAGGAATACGAAAAGGGAAATTGCTCCGATGAACATAGGGGAAAATTCTAGGATTCCATTCAAATTGAATGAGAACAAGAAGAATTTGATGAAATACCTAAAGAAATAGGCAAATGCGAAGAATAGGAAAGATAATCTGAAATATTTTATTCCTTTGTATGATGTCAGTTTATCTATCTCTTTGGTTGAAAAATAGATCATCATGCTGCATATAATTATGATGAAAGAATATACTAATTCAACTCCTATTCCCCCTGCTAAAAAATTTCCTATTGGCGGTCCTGGCATCATTTTTATTATGATATTATATCCCTTTTAGATATTTAAAGTTTTCAATATCTTATAAATAGTATGGATTTGAGGTCCATCTTGTTTATAAACAAAAGCCTATAAGACTATTATGAAAGAGGAGAAACCGAATAAAAAGATGGAGAAAAATATTAGTAAGCTAGTGGTCGGATTGGTTATTGGTATATTACTTGGTTTAATTATTGGAGGTGTTGCATCATATTTTATTTTTAATGGCCATAGGAGTTTTCCGAGAGGGAATAATTTTCAATTAAACCTTAGTGAGAGTCAGATTAGCGATGTGACCTCTTTTTTTAACAGCAGTCATAGTTCTACAGAAATAACTTCTTATTGTGAACAAAATAGCATTGATTGTATATATTACTGTAGAAATATAAATCAAAATGAGGAAGTATGTCAAAATATGAATCTTCAGTATACTCAGTTTCCCCCGGGGGGGTGGAGCTAATGACAAAGCAGATGCTAGATTCGGTGATTAGATTGGATGATGTCTGGAAGAAATATGAGATGGGGGGAACAGAACCTCTGGTAGTTTTAAGAGAGGTTAGTCTAGAGATAAAAAAAGGAGAGTTTGTCGCAATTACTGGTCCTTCGGGTTCCGGTAAATCAACAATGATGCATATTGTCGGAGCTTTAGATAAGCCTTCTTGGGGTAGAGTTTATCTTAAGAATGAAAATGTTTCAGATTTAAGTGAGTCTTCTCTGGCAAACTTAAGAGGAAAGACAATTGGCTTTATCTTTCAGGATTTTAATCTACTTCCCACACTAAGTGCACTGGAGAATGTGATGATTCCTATGGAATTGTTGGATATGCCTGAAAAGGTCGCAAGGGACCGGGCCGGGATGTTGTTGGAGATGCTTGGTCTCGGAGACAGAATGGAGCATAAACCAAATGAGCTTTCAGGAGGACAACAGCAAAGAGTCGCTATAGCAAGAGCTTTAGCTAATGATCCAGAGGTTATTTTAGCAGATGAACCTACTGGAAATTTAGATTCAAAAACAGGAACATTCATAATGGATTTTTTAGGTAGATTGAACAGGGAAGGGGGAAAGACTGTTATCTTGGTTACTCATGATTTGGACCTTGTAAGTTATGCAAAAAAAGTGGTTCATATTAGGGACGGAAAGATAGATAAACTAATTTTAAATGGTAAACATATAAAATGAGGATAAAAATGAAAGCAAAAAGAGAAAAGATAATCTTTGTCACATTAATTATATGCACAATCTTGGTATTGATTTCTTCAATGTCAGTGATGCAAATGCCAAAAGTTTCGGCTAGTACTGAAGATTGTAATCTAGGCGTTGTGATGATTAATCAGGACCCATATCCTGCTGTTCCAGATAGTTATGTTAATGTTGTTTTTCAAGTTAGCGGGATAGGAAATTCATACTGTAAGGGTGTAAAGTTTAGACTTGTTCCCAAATATCCTTTTTCTTTTGATGCAGGCCAGGATCCTGGTTGGAAAGTTGTTCAGGGGTCTACATATATTCCTACGGGGATGACTGATTGGAACCTTCCTTATAAGTTAAGGGTCGATAAGGATGCGTTAGATGGAAATTCAAGTGTTGATGTTTATTATGGGAAGTTTGATAATCTGAGTGCTGATTTGGCTTATAATTCAATTATAAAATCGTTTGATATTGTTATAGAAGATTCTAGAACCTCCTTTGATGGAGTACTTCAGGAAGCCAGTGGTTCGAGTATTTCAATTGCAATAGCAAATACGGGGAAGTACACCGCAAATTCAATGATCGTAAGGATTCCAGAGCAGGAAAATTTCAGGGTTTCTGGGACAAATGGCCAGATGGTCGGAAACCTAAATAGTGGTGATTATACTATTGTCGGTTTTACAGTCACACAAATTCCCAATGTGCAAAGAGTTCCTGGAACAAACTCTTCATTAAATAGAAATAGTTTGAATTCAGATCTAAAAGTTCAAATTGATTATACTGATGGAATCGGAGAAAGAAGAACATCTACTTTAGAAATTCCCGTGCAAGGAAGCATTTTGACAAATTCAACAGCCTCTTTTCCAAATGGATTTGGGTCTAGACGTCAAAGCACAGGTACTAGCATCTTTTCCAAATGGTATTTCTGGGTGATAGTTGTTGTGGTGGTATTAGTTGGGCTTGGATTCTTGAATAAGTATAAGAAGAGAATCAAAAATGCAGTTAATAAAGGGAAACAAAAATCAAATGAAAAAAAAGATAAAGAAGATTCTCCTGAACCGGATTGGGTTAAAAAAGAGAGAGAGCGCAAGAAATAATTATTTTCCCGATTATTCATATTAAAATTCCCACACTAAAATGAAATTCAAAAAATCATTCCAGCTAGCGTTTAATATGCTAGTTCATAGCAGGCTTCGAAGCTGGCTTACTATCATTGGTATTGTAATTGGGATTGCCGCCGTGGTTTCTATCATATCCATAAGCCTTGGTGCGCAGCAACAGCTTCAGTCAAGGTTGGGTGGTTTGGGAGCAGACATATTGACGGTGAGTCCTGGAGTGCAGAGAGCATCGGCGCTTGGTTTTGGGGGCGATAGGAGTATATCTGGAGAGCCAAGTTCAACTTCTCAGGTAAAGAATTTAACAGAGAGAGATATTGTAGCAATAAAAAGTGTTTCTAATGTAAAATATGTGCTGGGACAAATTTCGGGACAGGCCGATGTAACTTACTCTAGTAAGACCTCAAAAAATTCAAGAGTTACTGGAGTTGACATCTCTGTGTGGAAAGATGTTACAACAGAAACACTTAATTCGGGAAGATTTCTAACTAAGGGAGACGCCTATTCTGTGGTTATAGGAAACAGGCTTGCTACTTCTGTTTTTGGTAAGGAAATTCCCATTAATAGTAAGATTATAATTGAGGGTGTGTCCTTCAATGTTGTTGGAATAACGAGCGAGGGTTCTTCTATTTACATGCCAATCGCCATCGCGAGGACTATCTTAGAAGATAAGAATAATGGAAATTTTGATTCGATATCTGTAAAAATAGCCGATGTAAGCCTATCAAATCAAACTGTGACAGACATAACAAAGAAGTTGATGTTATTGCACGGCATATTACAGGAGAGCAAGAAAGATTTCTCCGTCTCAAATCCTGCATCAATTCAAGAGACTATTCAACAGACTCTGAATACCATGACTTTATTTTTAGGGGCAATCGCGGCCATATCTTTGCTCGTGGGTGCGATTGGAATTGCAAACACCATGTTTACATCAACTCTGGAAAAGACAAGAGAAATTGGCGTTTTGAAAGCAGTTGGGGCCAAGAATAGGGATATCCTCACAATATTTTTAATTAATTCTGGGTTGATTGGGTTTGTTGGCGGATTTGGTGGCGTGGTTTTAGGGACTATAGCGTCAGCGGTGATAAGTGGCATGGCTGGAATTGGAACGTCTACTGCTAGCGGAGGAGTTGGGAGAGGTGGGGGATTTAATTTGCTAACATCTTCTTCGGTTGTTAATATCCCCTTGATTCTTGGTGCATTATTTTTTGCAGTTATATTGGGGATGATTGCTGGAGCAATTCCAGCGTATAGGGCATCAAAGCTAAATCCAGTGGATGCGCTCAGATATGAGTAACGTTTTGATGTAAGTCAGAAGAATTTTAGGCAAGATAGGTTTGTGCTTAGGCAATCTTGCTTTCTTCTTTAGAAAGGTACCAAAAAATCCTTTTCTTTAGTCTGCTTCCGAACATCCATAAAGGAGTTTTGTCAAAGACCTTTTTAGCATCATCTTCGAGAACACGAGCAATAACTTCTGGGGGTTTTGCAAACCATTTCTCAAACTTTGAGAGTCTTTTATCCTGAAGGATTTTCCATTTTGAGTAGCCCCCCATAAATGGAGATGAGACTCCGAAGACTACCTTTTTAATCTTAAATTCTCGCATCATGAAAGAACACATTGGACAGGGCTCGCAGTTCGTATAGAGAGTGCAGTCATAGAGGTCGTTTGTTCCAAGAACGTCTGCTGCCTTATTTAGGGCAACTATTTCTGCGTGGTTATTTTTTCTGTTTACAGAATCATTTGAGGATTCAGCAATGATTTTGTCATCCTTTGTTATGACTGTACCAAAAGGTTGGTCACCTTTGTCAACTGCTTCTTGCGATAGTTCAATGCATCTCTTCATGAATCGCTTATCTTGTTCTGTTGGTGCTGACATTTTGAAAATTAGTTCTTAGATGTAAGGTATTTAATTTTGGTTTTGAGCGATTGTGCTGAGGCATCAAAACACTTTAGGGAGTTAAACGGTCACGATCGCGGGGAAACATTGTTGCTTCCTTGATATTGTTCAGGCCACAGATGACTTGGGTTATTCTCTCTAAACCTATAGACCATCCACTATGATAAGGTGCGCCGTATCTAAAGGAATCAATGTAGTTCTTGAAGTTCTTTGGATTGAGTTTTTTTGCTTTTAGCCTCTCGATTATAAGTTCTGGAAGGTGAATTCTCTGGCCGCCACTTGAGATTTCCATGCCCCCATATAGTGCATCGAAACCGCAACTCTCTTTTGCGTTCTTATCTTCGCCTTTTGGCATTATGTAGAATGGTTTGATTGATGTTGGCCATGAATGTGTAAAGACAATTGAATCTGGATACATGTCGCAGAGACTTTTTTCTTGCTCTGGTGTAAAGTCTTCGCCAATTTTTCCTTTGACTTTTTTGATAGCATCTTCATAGTGAAGGTAAATTGCCTTGGGAACTTTTAATCTTATATTTAGTAGTTCAAGTTCGTGTTTGCATTTTTCCAGAACTTTTTTTACTATATGCTGAACAACAAGTTCTTGCTCTTTCATAATCTGCATCTGATCTGTGAAGGCGACTTCAATGTCCATCTGACGTATTTCATTTATATGTCTTGGAGTATTATGTTTTTCAGCTCTCCATATAGGTGTTATCATAAAAACTTTTTCCATGGAACAGGCTAGCATTTGCTTGTAGAGTTGAGGACTCTGGGCCAAGTAGGCTTTTTTTTCAAAATACTGGACCGGAAAAAGCTCTGTACCTCCTTCTGATGCTGCTGAAATAATACAGGGTGGTTGCATTTCTATATAGCCTTTGTTATAGAAGTGCTCGTGAAATGCGTTTGCAATTTCTGTCTGTATTCTGAAAATTGCTTGTGCTCTTGGAGTGTGAAAGTCTAAGAATCTATAGTCTAGTCTTTTAGAGAATCCTGTCTCAATATCTTTGTCGTGGATATTTATTGGAAGTGGTTCTGCTTTGCTGATTATCTCAATATCCTTGATATCAATTTCAATATTCTTTTGAGTGACTTCCGGACTTTTGACTTGAGCGTCTCTAGAATCTCCTTTGATTGAGATGACTGATTCTTGACTAAGTTCTAAGAATTTTTTGAAGAGTTTTTCATCTTTTGTGATGCATTGAATAACCCCTGTCATGTCTCTCAATAAGATGAATTTTATCTTTGCTAAGTCTCTTAGCTCATGAATCCAGCCCTCAATGAAAACCTGTCCTTTTTTTACATCCTTAATATATGTCCTTTCCATCAAATAGCTTAGAAATGGGGATTTTTAAGTTTTTGGCTTTAAAGTTAAATTAGGCATCCAATCAAGAATAGCAGACCGCCAACACCTAATCCGATAGTTAGAAACCAACTGGCTTTTTTTATTAGCTTATATTTTGGTCTCAAAGCAACTCGGGCTAGGCAATGAATCTCTTTTGCATAAGCCCCAACTAGTTTTTCTTTGTCTTGAATTACTTCAAGTAACTTCTTTTTGTAATCTTCACAGCTTAGGCCTTTGAATCCCCTATAAAACATAAGGGTAGGTCTTTCGTGTTGTTCTGTAAAAGGGGGTTTTATCGTCCAGATAGCAAGGAGACTTGAGATAAGGGATGATACTGCAATAATAAATAAGCTTATTCTTTCAATACTTGTCTCTTTGAAAACGAGCAATTGGGTTAGAGTTAGAGTAAAGATTAATCCAGAAACACCTAGTATGAATGAAGCTTTTTGATCTAATCGATTATTTTGTTCAACATGATTATAGAGCGTGGAATCTAGGAAACCTATTTCTAAGTCCAGAGAAACATCATCTTTCTTCTTAGCCATGAAATTGGTTAGAATCTGGATTTATAAGGATTATTGTTATAGAAAAATATCTGTTTCTAAATCTGAAAAAGAGATATAAAAAATAAAAAAATTAAATAAAAAATAATTTTATGCTACTCTTGGTTCAAGAGAGCAAGCTAAAACTATTGGCATTTCATGTGTGGTATCTACTCTCGCAGATAATCTAAAATATCCGCTTCCAACATGCATATCTGCTTGCATTCTTGATGCCCAAGTATTGGTCTCAATGTAACAACCATAAACATGTAATGAATTAAATGCTTTTATTGCCTGGGCCATATCTACGCCATGATTTCTTGAACTTTCTTGTAGCGATGCCCAAGATGCTTGAGAAAACTGAAGGTAATTTGTAGTTACCCCTCTGTTTGGTGCAGCGCTTCTTTGTGTAGTGTTCATTTTATTTTTAACCTCCTAAGTTCTAAAAGAGAGGGGGGTTTATAAACCTTTGTTTTTGTTATCACTATGCAGTTAATATTAATAACTGGTGTTCTAGAACTTATCT
>CAYZTH010000021.1:0-15733 GCA_964481435.1 Candidatus Woesearchaeota archaeon | reverse complement strand
AGACGCAATTCATCTGTCAGTTAAAACAGACAGATTTCTTGCTAACCTTTTAAAATTAATCTTAGGGATTGGTCTTAAACTAATTAAGCATGTCGCGAATCTCTTGCATGTTGTCTGCGACTTCCTGACCTTTGTTTGTCAGCTTAATCAATTTTATCCTGCCTTTTTTCTCAAAAGCGACAAGGCCATATTTTTCCAGGCTCTGTAGAATTTTTACTGCATGACTGTATGTGCAGTCTACTTCTTTTGCAAGAAGTGATCCGTATCTTATCCTCGCACCTTTTTTTAGAGCCATTATGATTAATGCAGGCTTTTTTCTGAAAAAAGTGTTGAAAGCGTCTTTTCCCATGTTTTTCCCCTTAGATGTTTTTACGATTTTAACCAAAATGCCCTTTTATTGTTCATTTAGAGCATTCTAATGGTTATTTTTTAAATTATATGTTAGAGTATATACGTCCTTTATAAACTTTTCTGTGAAAAATTTATTTTAGGATTTAGAGATTCTCCCTCTGGGAAATGCCTTTTACGTTTCATGATGTCGAGGAGGAGAACGAGATTTTTAGGTATGTTGTTCAGTTAGTAAGACGATTTGTGCTTCGGCAGTCTTATAGTTATATACTCACATTCCAAATAATCTTCCGAAGAATCCAGGCTCAATTATTTTCTCTCCGACAAGTTTTGCAGCTATTCTCTTGTAGCTCCTTGCTGATTTGCTGTTTGGTCTTGTATGGATGACTGCATCTCGAATCATCACGCTCTCTCTGATGCAGTTATCTTCTGGGACTATTCCGAGAATTGGTTTTTCTAATAGGTTTGTGATGTCTGCTAGTTTCATCTCTTTTCCGTCTTTTCTTACTCTGGTAACTATGACTCCCAAAACATTTTTCTTCATCTGTTCAGCCATCTTGATTGTTTTTAGGGCCTCGGTTACTGCCGGCATTTCTGGGTTTGTTACAATGATAATATCATCTGAATTTTCAAGAGCCATTAGTGCCTCTTTTCCTAGACCTGCTGCACCATCTAGGATTATCATGTCAGATATTCTTCTTAAATCCCTGATTGCTTTGGGAAGATTGGCCGGATTTATATCTTTTAGGGCCTTAAGTGAGATGCTCGATGCAACTAACTTCAAACCAGAGTAGTGCTGATAGATTGCATCGTAAATTCTTTTCTTTCCACTAAGCACTTGATTCATAGTGACTGGAACAATCGGAGAACCGAGATGAAGTGCGGTATTTGGTGTTGTGAAATTGCAGTCAACAAGAACTACATTTTTTTTCATCTTATTCAGAGATGCAGCTAAGTTGATTGCGCTTATCGTCTTGCCTACACCTCCTTTTCCTGAGATAACAGTAATAACTTTTCCCATTATAGTATATATGAAAATTGTATTTTTAAATGTTTTTGTTGATGATTAATTTTTATCTGAGCTCTACTTTGTTCATTTGATATTTCATTCATTTCATCTTATTTATGAGTAAGATATACTCATTGATCTTCTCGTTCCAGGCTTTGAGCTTTTCCATGTCTATCCGGACTTCTTTTCCGCTACTTATCACTCTAAGGGCGACATTCTTTCTGAATTCATACTCTCGAACCTTATCTAGGTCTGGAAGTTTTCTGAAGAATGAGTACATGTCCATTATCTCAATTATAACTTTTTCCTTGCTATACACGGCCCTTATTGCCATTTCTCTCGCTTTTGGTGCGTCAGGTATGGATTTTATCTTTTTGTTCTTCTTTGCCTTTTTTAAGAGGTAATCTATGGAAATATTGACCATTGCAACCCATCTGTTCAGTAGATTGAGGATAACGTCGGTTGTTTTAGTATATTTGAGACTGACATAGAATAGGTGCTCTGCTATTTTCTTTTCTCTATCTATCTCACTTAACATTAGAACGCGTTTTTTCTCTTTTTTGAGTGGTTATTTAATTTGGATTAAGGACAGCTAAACTATAAATACCTATCGCTTTTTACCCTAATTCTGTTTGTAACTATAGAATTAAGAAAAGATTAATTTCTAGCCTAATCTCCTTGGCTTTGATATGCCTTGAACTTTTGGACTGCGGACTTCAAGAGATTTATGTACATCTTAATCTTATCAAGAGTTATTGATTCGGTCTTAGAACCATTTATCATTATTATAAAACTGTCTTTTCTGATGAAATCAACTGAATTAGTCTTGTGCTGCTCGACTATTTCAAATAGATGAGATAGGGTCTGGATCTCCTCAGGGGTCAAGAATTTAGAGGAGTATTTCTTAAAGAACTCAAAGTTCTGTCTTTTGTCTTGGCTAAGATGCTCGCCTTTTTTATGGGCCTGATAGAGAATAGCATTGATTATGTTGATTGTGCATGTTGAGATCTCATTGAATATCTGTTTTAGGAGTTTTTCGTCTTTTAATAGCGGGTAGATTATATATGCGAGATGGTCTGCTGCCCTAATAGAGTGATCAGCTTTTGAGAATAGTTCTATATCTAACCCCTTGCCTTCTTGGACTTCCATGCCTTTAGAGAGTTCAGAAGTATAAAAGGTTTATTGTGATTTGGATAGGATAGGGTCTTTATTTGAATCCAATCTGTAGAATTGCTTCGAGAACGACGAGGACTACTAGGATAATGATTACGTGCATGGGTTTTATCTTTATCTTGCTATGATAATCTTCTGAATATCTTGTTAAGCCCCCTGAACTAGAAGGCATTCTTATTTGGTTGTCTGCCATGGTTTAGCTTTGATTCTTTAGTTTATAAATTTTTGTTTAGGTTGATTAAAATTTATAAAGTGGAGGATATTAAGAATATATGGAAAAAAAATATTTGCCTTTTTTATGTATCTTAATTATTTTAGGGTTGGTTTTAGTCAGCGGAGCAGGCTGTCTTGTCTCAGATCCTCTGATTGTTTCGATTGATTCTGCCCCAAACTCTGTTGTTGCGGGTCAGTCAATTAACCTTGCCTGGGGTGTTAGTGGTATCCGGGATTATTTTTATCATGGGGCAGTGCACTATGGGCCTTTCCCTGTTAGCAATCCCCAGGACGTAAGTAACTATCCGGTGCATCTGAATACTGCGTGTGATTCGGGATGCTTATCTCCGGGAACATTCACAAGTGAGTTCAGGATTAATACCCCTGGAACTTATTACTATCGTGTTCATGTAGTGTATAATGGAAGCGACTATTGGTCAAATGAAAAGTCAATAATCATAACTAGTCCGGGAACTCCCGGGGGCGGGGCAGGGCCAGTATATTCGGTAACAGTCTCTATCGGAAGTTCGAGGTTTGAGCCAGAAATAGTTTTTGCTTCACGTGGGGATATTATCTTGTGGGTTAATGATGACCGTGTTGGTCACACCGTGACTTCTAATTCAGGAAATGAGCTTAATTCTCAGACAATACCTCCTGGAGGAACTTATGTTCATCAATTCACTAAAATTGGGACATACGAGTATCACTGCAGTTTTTATCCCTATGTTCATGGATCAATTGTTGTGGATTAAATCTAAGAATGAATAATAAGAATTTTATTTAGATTCAAATCAAATCTGACTTGATGCTCTTCTCTGGATTTTTTGAGATTTTTATTCCCTCTTCTGTTATTTCCATGGAGTATATTCTTCTTGAGTGCTTTGTTCCACGCATCTTAAGGACTTCAATCATCCTGTTCCTGATTCCATTTAATCTTAGGTAGAAAATCAAGATGACAGAATCGACTTCAAACTCCATTGCTGACTCTGATCCGGAGATAAGCTCATTTATAGACAATTCTTTTTCAGTTGTTAAGAATGTTGTACATTTCCAGGCTTTTATTATATCAAAAAGAGCCAGGGCTGCTTCTCTTTTTTCGAGTTCAGACTCGAATAGTAGCTCAAATGAAGTTACACTATCAATTACGAGCCTGCTGATATTCTTTTTAGAGACCATGCTCTCAAGTGTTCCTCCCCCCTCTTCAATCATTGTTTTGACTTGTTCAGGTGTGTATTCAACAAAAATAAATTTTCCAGAGTCTTCGTATTTTCTTAAATCAAAACCTACTTTTAGCATGTTCCTATAGAGGTCATCTTTCTTCTCTTCAAAAGTAAGATACATGCAGGTTTCACCGTTTTTTAATCCAGAATATAAGAATTGGATAGAAAAGATTGTTTTTCCTGAGCCTGCTCCTCCAACTATCAGATTGACAGAACCTCGGGTCAATCCACCATCGGTGATAGTATCAAAGTTAGAAATTCCTGAAGGAATTCGCTCAGAATTCCTTGGTTGAACACATTTTTTATTTTTTATGCTAGAAATTTTGGATTTAGGGTGTTTGGATTTTTTGACTTTTATAGCTACTTTAACCTTCTTTTTTTTTGTTTTCATACGTTTATAGGGAAACTCTGTTTTTAAATCTTTTTAAATTCCTTCGGAGGGATATGACTTTTGAGGTACAATCACTGTACAAAATAGGAAAGTGCAAATCTTATTCCTATTGAGACTACAAAGAACATGGCTGCTGATATGGCTAGCAGGATGGGCACGAATCTTAGGCCATCTTTTTCTTCACCTGAATTAATTAATCCCAGGGCTAGAGAGCTGAGGATACCAGTAAAGCCTAAAAGAACAAGTGAGAATATTTTTATGAAATTAACATTTATCATGACTTGGGATACAGTTAGTGGAACCTTTGAAGCTACATCTGGAGGAATTACATCGACACTTCCAAGAGTTGAAGTTATTATCTCTGTTAAGACCGTACTTAGGGAAAAAAGAAGAGGTGAGATGAAACCAACAGCGGCAAATATGAAGATAGTGTACATCAATACACTTGAGTGAATCTGTTTTCTTGTTAAAAGCTGCTGTCTAAGGCTTGCAGCAGATTCTTCAAGCAAGGCTGCCAGTTCTCCGCCTGAGATGATACCAAAATTAACAAGGTCTATTGTTCTTGCAAATATGTTTGATTTTATTCTTTTTGACATATTTGCTAAGGAATCTGTTAAGTCTTCGCCTGTTGCTATCTCTTTTGCTACTCTCTTAAACTCAACATTTAATCTGCCAAAATCTTCTCTTGCTGAGACGACGAATGCTCTGTCTGTTGTCAGGCCGGCTCTTAGATTAGTCGCCATAAGTTGAAGTGCATCAGGAAGGGCACCTTCAGCTTCTTTTGCGATTCGGTCTGCCTTAAGTATAAATAATACGTAAAAGAGAAGAAGAGAAAGACCAAATAAACCAAAGAAAGCAATTAATCCAAATATCCATGTTGTAAAGTAGTAGAGTGCCCCAAAACCAATTAGTCCGATAAATATGGCTGTCAGGATGAGGGTATTTGTGTGTTCTCTTGGATCTTTCTTTAGGTTTACATAGACTGCCATCTTCTCGACCATCTTCGTATAACCTGGAAATATCTTTGATAGGAATATCATTTTTTTATTATTTTTTATGTATTAACTTTTTTCTTGCTGAGTTTGTGCTAATGCAGTCAGCAATTTAGTTTATTTCTAATTTATTATCTGATTTAGATTAGTGGCGGCCTCCCTGATTTTATCATGCCTAAAAAGATGATTTGGAGAAAAACAACCATCCCAAGTACGCTTATGAGTATCATCTTATAGTTCTCTCCAAGAGCTTGAACAAAAGTTGAAAGGACCAGTATAAAGGTTATTGCTAGTGCAGGGAATATGATTGCAATGACCATGTAGAACATACTTAGGGGAGCGAGTTTTCCACCATAAGCCTGGATTTCTGTAACTTGCTCTTGATTAAGAGATTTGACAATCTCTTTTAGGACATTTGAAATATCTGCTCCAGCACCCATGCCCGTCATAATTTGCCATACTGTTCTTCTGAAAAATATAGAGGGATTATTTTGAGATACTTTTTCAAGAGCTTCAAGAGTTGGAGTTCCTGATTCCATGGAGTTCATTGCTTTTTGGAATTCTTCGGATATTACACCATACTTACTTCTTGCTATATTCTTTAGAGCATTGTAAAAAGTGACTCCGGCAGTCAATTGTACAGACATGGCCCTTAGTGCGGGAAGAAGATTTGCTTCGATGTTCCTAACTTTTTTTGCTACTAGGATTCTGGGATAGTTGACTTGTTGTATAAAGATGAAGAATGATACCACAATAGAAATTATGGGGGCATAAATCAGGCTTGCTTTTCCAATGTAGAAAAGTGCTCCAAGAATCACTGTCAGAAATATTAAATCTAAGACTAATCCTGTCAGACACATCGCCAAATATTTTTCTGGCTTTACGGGGATGTTTGCTTGGAGGAAATATGTCTGAAACTTTTTATTCTTACCTGCTATCTTCTTTCCGGTGTCTGCAAAGATATTTGAAATCCCATCCACGAACTTATCCGGAAAAAAAAGAAGGGGGATTCTGAACATAAGGCTCCTATATTTTTCTTTTTCTATTTAAGTGTTCTTTTTTATCTTGAACGCCCCTGAACTGGGCAGTACTCATGTAATACTGCCTTACGGCATCTGCAATCCCATTCATATCTCTAACATTTCTTTTTACAAGGTCCATAAGGATTTTCTTTTTATTATCTAATTCCTTGTTTATCTCCGAGAAACTCATGCCAGTGTGTCTGCTTAGCTTCTCAAAAACACCCATGGAGGCGGCATGTTTTATTATCGCGTCGGTTGCTGGTTCATATCTATAAAGAATGTTTGGCTTAACCCCATTTTTATCTCCTTCGCTCGTCGGAATGAATTCAGTAACTTGATATGTTCTTCTTACTCCTTTTCTTCTGTCTCTGAACATGGTTACACAGAGGTCAACTGCTTTCAATAGGTTTGGAGGAACATTTATTGGGGGATTAATCAATCTGGAGATAGTCTCAGCTGCACTATCTGCGTGGACTGTTGCATAGACGCTGTGACCAGTATGCATGGCCTCAAATAGAACCTCGGCTTCTTCTCTTCTTCTCATCTCTCCAAGGATAATTCTATCTGGACGCATTCTTAATGAATTAATTAATAAGTCAAGCATTGTTACAGACCCTTTTCCCTCTGCATTTGGCATTCTCGTAACTAGGGGCGCCCAGTATAGATGTTCTGGAAGTTGCAATTCTCTTGTATCCTCAATGCTGATAACTCGATGATAGGGTGGAAGGAAGATGGAGGATATGTTTAGCATAGTTGTTTTTCCAGAGGCTGTTCCTCCGGAGAATAAAATATTAAGTTCGTATTGCATAGCGGTCCATATCAGTGAGAATATATCTAGAGTACAGGTGCCGTTATTTATAAAATCCACCGCTGTCCAGGGTTCACGGGCAAACTTTCTTATTGTTATCGTATTTCCTTTTGTGCATATGGGATATAGGATAGAATTAACTCTATCTCCAGTGATGAGATGGGCGTCAAGCATTGGTGTGAGGGTAGTAATCTGTCTACCGACTCTTCTTGCTATGATGGCGGAGTAGTTCTCAATCTGTTTTTCAGAAGCGAGTGTCAGGTTTGTTATGAGCCAGCCATATTTTTTATGGAAAACTCTCACGGGTTCTTTTGCTGAAGTGACCACTATCTCCTCAAGATTCGGGTCAGCAATAAGAAGCTCTAGATTTCCTAAACCTATCATTTCATTTATCAGGATTCCAGAAAGAAGTTTTATTGTTTCATCTGAAAGCTTAAACTGTGATTTTAAGAGTTCTTCGGATTTTTGTTTTAACCTATTTTTTAGTTTCTCTATGGCATTGCTGTCTGTGACTTCAAAGTTTATCTCTGTTGAGTTGATAAGTTTCTGCCTTAAATTATCCAGAAGAGCTTTTGTAGGTTCAGATAATTCGGGCAATTTTATTGAGTAGAAGACTCCTTCATCTATCTTTACTATATTAACTTGAATCTTGACTTCATTTGCATTTACATTATAGCCCTCAAGATCTTCCTTCTTTCTGATTTTTTCTTGAATTTCTAGGGTTATTTGCTCGTTTGTCTTTTTTAGTCTGATTTCTTCAGCAGCCTCTCTGGAAATTGTAGAAACTGGCTCGACCTTTGTATGGTGCTTTGGATGCTTCGAAATTTTAAATCCATGACTGCGATGCTTAAATCTTTTCATTTTTACCTCTTTTTTACCTTCTTTTTAGGAAGTGGCTTTTTTTAATTCTTTCTTTTTTAGTATAGGTCCGCCAAACGCCGGATAATTTATCTCAGCAAGTCCGTGTTCTGCTAAAATTGTGGACCAATCTAGTATTTCCTTTTTGCTTACTTTGAATGATTTTGCAAGATTGTCAATTTTGAGCATGCCCTTTTTCTCGAGTAGATTATATAGTTCATCAAGATGTGTTTCAGTACTTCCTCCAGTACTTATCTTTCGTTCTGTATCTTCTTCTGGTTTTTCTATTTCTTTATTACCCAATAGATTGGCCTCGATATCTTCTATTTCCTCATTGTCTCTTTCTGGTTTCCTCATTTTTTCTTTTTCAGTATGTTCAATTGAGGGTTTTTTGCCTTTTATTACTTTCGATGTCCTTTCTGGTTCTCTTTGCTTTGTATTTTCTATTTTTGGTATGCTTGGGACACTCGGAATTTTTGGTTGGGGAGATTCGGAAATGGAACGGGGCTCGGGATGTTTAGAGGGGATGTGGCCATAAGAGGGTTTTTCAAGATTAACAAGGCCTTTCTCTTCTTCGTATCCCGAGAGTTTCCCCTTGAATATCAAATTCAGTATAAATGTGGTAAGCATGAGTAATACGCCAACTATGACCATGTAAGTTGATACGGGGGAGGAGATTATTTTGATGAAAGGAGTATTTTTCATAATTCCTAATAGGCTTGAAAGAAGGAAGATTATATACGGCAGAGAGAATAGAGCACCAACGCCAAAAAATATCTTAAGCAGGAGGTTATCGTGCTTTTTGATATTTATTATCTTTATTTTTTTTACTTTAAATCCATTATTTATCTTTTTTATCAAGTTCATCCCTTGTATTACCTTGCCGATTATTGTGCCGTCTTCATCAAAGTCTTTGATTTCCTTGAAGCATATATAAAAATCATTTATTAGGACTGCTCTTGGACCTCTCTTCGAATTGACCAAGCCCACTGTGCCTCTTGAGTTCTTTAAAGGGAGGTATATCGGATTTGGGTTTGTTTTTTCTTCATTCGGATGTTTAATCAGCTGGATAAAGGAAGAGTTACGGTTACAGAAAGTTATTCCAGAATATTTGCCCTGAACTGCCCTTCTTGCAACCTCTTGTACAATCGGGATGGTGTGATAGAATAACTGTATGACTATATCGCCGTAAGGGGTTTCAAGAACCATGGCTTTCTCTGTCCTTTTAGTAATTGAGTCATTAATGTCAACTTGTTCGAACTTCTTCTTGGAAGATTTTTCAGAGTTACTCATTTCATTATTGCATAAATTTTATAAACTACAAAACACCCTCTTTTTATTATTAAGCAGTCGGTATTTTATAAACCTTACTAAATGAGATGAAATTAGGTGAATAATATATAAAAAAGAGGGATATGGTAAAAAATAGGGCAAAGAATAGGGTTGGACAAGTAAGTGTGGAGTATACTTTGATTATAGGTTTTATTGTCGTTGCTCTGACGATTTCTGTTGGTGTGGCTTTCACTTATGCTTCTTCTGCACAGTATCAGATAAAACTTAACCAGATTGATAAAATCGGCAAGAAGATAGCTGAGACTGCTGATTCTATCTATTATCTCGGTCAGCCATCAAAATCAACTATTGATTTGAACATGCCTGATGGAGTAAGAGAGATTATAATTGACCGAGAAAAGTCTCCGAATTATATCAAATTCAGAAGCAAGGGGCCGAATGGAGATGCTTTTGCAGTCTATTATGTAAGGGGGCTTATTTACAATAATGGTCAGCCGCTTAATGATACAAGATTCACGCGTGCAGGACTTAAAAGACTAGTGGTAAATATGACTGATAATTATGTGATGCTTACTCCGCTCTGGGTTTAAATTAGATGCGAAGAACCGGGGATTATTAGCTCATTAATTTTAAAAAATGCTAAAATTTTCACATTCAAAGAAAGGTTTAGGTAGAGGTCAGGCAAGCCTGGAATTTGTATTGGTATTTTCTATACTAACCCTCTTTGTTGTGGCTTTTTTTATAGTAATATATGCGAATATGCAGCAGGGAAGAATAAAAAACGAGAATGACTTGACTGAGGATGCTGCTAATTTTCTTCAGCAGGAGTTGATTCTCGCTTCTAAAGTTGAGAGCGGATATATGCGGGCATTTCTTCTGCCCCAGAGAATTGGGAGTAGGGAGTATAGTGTAAGTGTTAATAATTATGCTTTAGTTGTCAATACAAGCAAAGTCATAACTACAAGAGGAATTCCTTTAGTAAATCCGGGGTCTAAGTTCTATCCGGGAATTATCAATAACATAACAAAAAATGAAACTTACCCATATATTTTCATAAATCCTTAAATAATAATCCTAAGATGATAAAAGATCAAAAAAGAGGCCAGGTTTGGACGATGGATTTAGCCATCGCTCTTGTACTCTTTGTTGGGGTCATCTTCTTGTTCTATAATTATTCGATAAGTTTTGCTCGTGAGGATCCTTTGGTTGAGGACATGATAAAAGAAGGCGGATATGTCTCAAACTCCTTGCTGAGTACAGGTTATCCTCAAGATTGGCCTGCTCTTGGGTTGAATGATACTATCTCCTTCGGATTTTTTGATGATGGTATGTTGAATATAACAAAAGTTAATACTCTTAGAGACTGGGTTGAGATTTCTCAAAGTAATTATTCTCTTTCAAAAGTAAAATTTCATACAAAATATAATTATTATATAGAATTTTACGGAGGTTCTCTTGGTTTGCCGGAGGGAGAAGAACCTTTGGCAGAGCATTTAGGCAGAGCATACACTCCCGATACAAGGCAGATTGTGAAGATTCAGAGGCTTGTTGCGGTAAATGATACAAGTTCTGGATTTAAGATAAGGCCAATAAAACTAAACTTATACCTATGGACAGATGAAAGAGCATAAAAAATTTAATAGAGATAAAAGAGGATTTTACTTCACTCTAGACGCTTTACTCGCTTTTGTCCTGCTTATAGTTGTAATAGTAATATTGCCTTACAGCAGTTTTCAAAAAACCAGCGAGTATTACAAAACTTCTTATCTTCAGGAAGATGCACTTCAAATATTTTCAAGTGTCAAAACAGTGGATGTTAATAATCAATATATAAATGACATAATAAAAGATTCGGCTTATAATGAGACTCTGAGCAGAGATGACTTCTTGATAGAGAGTGTTTCAAAGCTTTGGGCAATTAATGGAAGTATTGAGGGGAAGGATTCGTCAGGAGATGCTAAATTAGTTGCTAGTGAATTTTTTGGAAATGTTTTTGAGAGCAGAGATAATATTGGGTTGTTTTTCAACAACGGCAATAATGGAAATAGAGATTTGATCTTCGCGGAGAATGAAACTCCCTATCAGAACGGAGAGAGATTTGTAATTGGCGCTACGAATTTTATTAGTGGTATTTCAAAAGGTAGGGCAGTTAAGGGAAATACAGCTAGAGCATTTTTAAGAAGAAAGGAGAGTACAAAGATTGTCTACTTCGGGGGATATATCGGCGATGGGAATATAACCTCTGCTGTTGACCTAAGCGGAATGACAAATATTTCGAATGTTAGTATGGAAATAGCAATAAATCATGGTTTTAATCTTTTTGTGAATAATAATTATATTGGGGATTATTCTGGTTCTAGCGATCCTTTAGTTCCAAAGACAATTTACTTTTCAGAAGCGAGTTTTGGGAACTTTATAAATGGAACAAATACTCTAGGGTTCAGAAATTCAAGCTCTCTGCTTGCAATTGCAGGAGGGTATGTGCGAATAGATTACAAAACAGACGCTCCAGAATATAAAGCGGCAACTATCCAGTATCTGCCTCAAGTTGAAGGTGTCATCAATGAGTATGACTCAATTTACGCTCCGAATACAATTACTTCAATGGGCGCTAAGATTCATTACAGAGTCAACTTAACAACCGGGCAAAATTCAACAATTTTCTTAAAAATAGGTAACGTCACGGTTTATAGAAATACAACAAACCACACGGTCCTGGATTTTACAAAAGTTTTGAGTAATTCTGATATGGTAGGTGCTGGATTAAACTATAATGAGATAAGCAATAAAACAATTCCAATAAGGGTGGGTTTTGAAGAAATTGCTGGCAATGCTTCCTCGGGGGAAGGGGTTGCAGATGTTGTTTTAGTAACTGATGTCTCTGGAAGTATGGATTGGAGTATTGGGGAAGATGATAGTGGTTCTCCAGAAGACTTTCCAGTATCGCAATGCGGGAATTTATCCAATCAAAATAATAAAATTTTCTGGGCAAATAACTCAAGAATGAGTTTAGCGAGGTGTCTCGATATAGAATTTGCGACAACAATCTTGAAGTTACCTGGAAACAGAATTGGATTAGTTGCTTATGAATCGAGCCCTATAAGATCTTATAGAAATTTAACCTCTGATTTGACTTTAATTGTAAACGGCAGTTCTGGAATCTCCGGATATACTGCAAGCGGTGGAACCGCGATTTGCGCAGGAATAAGAAAAGCAAAACAAATGCTGCGGGATTTAGGAAATGACACTAGAAGAAAATTCATTTTAATTATGACTGATGGTTTAGCAAATTATCAGTGTAATGATAATAATATAGAAAGTTTAAGTGTTTGCAGTCCAGATGCATGCACAGACAGCAACAATCAATGTCTTCCGAATAATGGGTTGGGATGTACATATCGGGTTATTCCGATTTTTAGTACTAATGAGCGAAGAGGAGAAATTTTTAATTTAAGTCTGCCTATTTCTAGCAATCCGCAGGCATTGGTTGTTGGAGACGGTAATAATAAGAGGGGATATAACTTTAGCAATGGGCGATGGACCGATTATACGGTATATACCTCTGGATTAACAAGCAGGGGGCAGGTTACATCCATCTTTAATCTAACGGGCGATGGAAAATTAAATGTAATAACTTCAAATTTTTCGAATGTTCTTCCTTTAGGATATAAATGGGATGGGGCCGGATGGTCTAGTTCGAGTATTGTTACGGGTTTACCGATAGGGAGTGCTGTCAGTGAGATTGTTTATAACTTTAGCAACAATGGAAATTTTACTTTATTTGCCGGGAATACTGCGGGCCTTATCTTGGGATATGTATGGAATGGAATAGGGTGGGTCTCGAATACGTCTATTGTTATGGGAATTACAGACCAAGGGAGCAACACCTTTCCCGCAGTCGCTTTTAATGTGACTGGTGATGGAAACTGGACCATGATTATTGGAAGAACTTCTTCAACAAGTCCTGTAGGCTTCTACTGGAATGGAAGCGCTTGGAAAAGTAAATCTGCTTACGTTAATGGTCTTTCCTCGACCGGGAATTCTGTTTATGCTTATACCCCTGATTTTGAGTATAATCTAACAAACAATAGATGGTATGTTTTATTAGGGGTTAGAAATAGTAATTCTTACTTTTTTGCATGGGATTCTGGAAAATGGTATAAGACTTGCGGAGATGCTGTTTCAGATCATGCTGCAGACCAAGCTATAACAGAAGCTTCGAGAGTAGCTGCATTGACGAAATTCAACAAAACCTACGCGGTTGGTTTCGGTCCAATTGAGTACTGTCCTTTTGCACAGACAGAAATGAAAGATATAGCTGCGACAGGAAATGGGGATTATCTAGTCAGCAGAAACTCAACGCAGTTAAGAGAGACCATGAAAAAATGGGCAGATGATATCACGAGTTTAAGTTTTGCGGAGCAAATGGTGAATCTAACAGGAAACTTTTCATCAGTACTGTATAACGACTCTTATATTGAGTATAATTATGTTGGTGATAGTATAGACGGGGATTTGCTTGAGAAGTTCGGAAGTGTTGTTACATATGAAAGCGATAATTTTCAGAATAGCAGAGCAAGTTTTAGTTTCTCATCAGGAATTCCCCTGGAGGCTATTATCACATCATACTCTGGATCTAAATGGACAAAAACCGCTTTCATAAACAATACGGAAAAGACGGGAAATAATTTTATGAAGGTATTTAATTTAAGTGATTTTGGGTCAAATTATAATCTTCTTGGAGATCCTTTCAGAGTCAATATTCCCATAGAACTGATTGCCAGTAATGAATCAAATACCGTTGAACTTAAAATAGGAAACTCGAGTGTAGCAGATTCGAATGCAAGCGATTATGATAAAGTGATCTATACTCTGCTTATTTTATCGAATTATTCTTATTCAAGAGTCACGCCCCATGCTAATGGGTGCAATTGGAGTGTTGAGTATTATAAGGGCCAGGATAGTTTCTTAGTGCCGGAGAATTATAGCGGCCCGAATAGATGCTACTATAATAGCACAATTGATAATGATGAGTTCAAATGTGCTGATACAAACCAGGGCAATGCTCTTCTCGAGAATGATGCGGTTGTCCAGGCAACTTACTATCTTTTAAGAGACAACTTGGATAAGAATCCAGATGATTGCAGGCTTGATATAAAAGCCTCTGATTACTATATCAGCACAATGCTTCTCCCTTCTGTACCTTTCCTTTATTATTCAAAGGCTGAGTTCCTCAGTTGGAGATAAAAATAAAATTTAACAAAAATAAAAAAATGAAAATCATGAAAAATAAAAAGGGATTTTATTTTACAATAATGACCTTGCTTTGCATCATCTTATTGCTGTTGCTTTCTTTTCAGTATAAGAAAGAATTGACCAATGACTCTTTGAGAATAAGAATATCAACTGCAGATAATTTTGTAAAGAGCATAGATAGAGATGCTTCGCGTGTCGTGTATATCTCTGGGTATAGGACAATGGTTGCAGTAAGCGATTATATCAGTACGAGGCATGTTTATCTTCCTGATGAAAATGGGGCGTTAAATTCTATTTTTGCTGAAGCTCTTTTTAATGGAACCCTGAATCAGACTCTTAATTTTCCAGACGCAGATGAACTTTTGGCTAACACCACAATAAGTGGTTGGGGGGATAACATCAACGTGATTGCAGGGGTGATTGGCTTGAATTTGAGTTTAGGAGAGATTGATTCTAGTAAGTTAGTGGTATTTCAAAAAGATCCTTGGAATCTAGTTATATCTATTCCCTTAAATTATAATTTATCGGATCCTGTTTCTGGAGTAAAATGGCAGAGAAACACGAGGGTTAATACAAGCATATATCTGCCGGATAGTTTTGAGGACCCGCTATATGTTGTAGAATTTGGATCCGCTTGTGGGAATAAGATTTTGATGAATAACTATAGCATTCTTGTTGACAGCAGTTGCGATACTACAAACTTATCTAAATTTTTGACTAATGCTCGTGCAGGTTCTATGTACATAGCTTCAAGCAGAGCCCCTTCATATGTAAATAGATTAATTGGCAACTTCTCTGCTGACCCTAATGGTATTGAGAGTCTTGTTAATCTAGTCTATTTAGGATCGTGTCAGAGACCAAATAATGATACGACCATTGTTGATTTTGAGTATGATGGACTTACAGAGGGATTAAAAAGAATAACGGGGGCCCCCACTTGGATAAAACTTAAAGAAGAGGAAGCTAAGAATCCTGTTTTGTATAATATTCCGGAGAGTTGCTTATACTAAAATTAGGGAAAATCGGAACAATATATTTAAATATCTCTTAATTATCTATATATTGATGATATTGCATGCATCTATTTCAATAAGATAGGGCAATTTCAGGCGATGTCATGTTTATAGCTCAAGAATTTGAGCAATTTTAA
>CAYZTH010000020.1:0-16523 GCA_964481435.1 Candidatus Woesearchaeota archaeon | reverse complement strand
TCCTTAAATTTATAAATTCCGAAGAAATTAAATCTCATGACAAAACCCCTCTATCTTGAGAATGCATATCAAAAAGAATTTGATGCGACAATAACATCAATTCAAAATAATGACCTAGAACTAGACCAGACTCTTTTTTATCCTGAATCAGGAGGCCAACTAGGAGATAAAGGAACTCTAACCCATAATGGAAAATCCTATCAAGTTCTGTCTTGCAAAAAAGAACAAGGAAAAATAATCCATCATCTAGAATCAACAGAAGGCCTAAAGATAAATGAAAAGATTCACGGCATCCTTGACTGGCCCTGGAGATACAAGATGATGAGGATGCACACAGCAGCCCATGTTCTATCATCTATAATCAATAAAGAAACAAACGCCCTGATAACTGGAAATCAGCTTGGCCAGGATAAGTCTAGAGTAGATTTTGACTTAGAAAAATTTGACAGAGAACAACTTGGATCATATATTGGCAAAGCAAACACCGCCCTAGAAAAAGGAGCAGAGGTCTCTGCTTACACAATTTCAAGAAAAGAAGCAGAATCTATCTCAAATCTATGTAAACTTGCCAAAGGTCTTCCTCTCGCAATCCAAGACATCCGTATTCTGAAAATCGGGGACATCGATGAACAGCCTGACGGCGGAACACACGTCAAAAACACAAGAGAAATAGGAAAACTCATATTCCTTTCTGTGGATAACAAAGGCGCCTCAAGACGAAGAATCTATTTCGGACTTGAAGATTAGAATAATTTAAAAATTCTAACCAAAAGATATTTAAATGGACAATTGTTCACTTAATTGGACAATTGTATACAAAAATGGATGAAAAAGATAAGATTTTAGAATATTTTTTTGAAGAACCTGAAAGAGAGTTTCATGTCAGAGAATTAGCTAAGCTACGTAAAAAATCTCCGACAACAATCTCAAAGTATCTAAATGAGCTAAAAAAAGAAGGAATTCTCGCCTCGGAAAGAAGGCTGAATCATCTCCTTTTCAAGGCAAATCCAACTAGTTGCCAATTTAAAGATTCCAAACTTTTCTATAACATAAAAAAAATAAAAGAATCCGGTATTTTATATTATTTAAATGAAGAGTTAAATCATCCACAAGCAATCATCTTGTTCGGAAGTTTCGCAAAGTCTGAAAACATCAAGAGAAGTGATATTGACCTTTTCATTGTAACACAAACCAAAAAAGACTTGGATTTGAAAGAATTTGAAAAGAAATTAGGGCATGAAATCCAACTTTTCATGCATTCAAACCAAGACATTGAGAAAATGAAACAAAAAAAAGAACCATTATTAAACAGCGTCATAAACGGCATTATTCTTGAAGGATATTTGGAGATGTTTAAATGACCTTTGAAGAATTTATTAAGAAAGGACTTGTAAAAAGAAGTTCAAGAGATATTGCTCTAATAAAATCTTTAATCCTTTTTTCAGAAAGAGATTATGAATTCCTTAAAAAAGTTAAGATAGATGAACTCTCTTCCAGGAATGTCATGACTGGCTACTATGATATTTTAAGAAGCATTCTTGAAGCCATGTCTTCTTTAGAGGGATATAAGATATATTCACATGAAGCATTCACCGAATTTTTGAAAATAAAAAATGAACCGATTGCCTCACAAAAATTTGATAGACTGAGAAAAATAAGGAATGGGATACGTTATTATGGAAAATCAATAAAACCTGAAGAAGTAAAGGAAAATGTATCGGAGATAATAGAATTAGTTAAACATTTAAAAGCCAAATATCTTAATAATTTATAAAAAATGGCAAAAGAAATAAAAAAAGAAGTAAAACAAGAAAAGCCAAGACAAGAGAAAATCACTTTTTCCAAAAGCAAAGAAGAGGAATTCTCACAATGGTATTCTGAAATAGTTGAAAAGTCCGAGCTTGTAGACCTAAGATATAATCTAAAAGGTTTTGTTGTCTTTAGGCCTTGGGCAGTTAGAACAATTGAAATTATGTATGATTTATTTGAAGAAGAATTACAAAAAAAAGGTCACGAGCCAGCCTGGTTTCCTGCTTTAATTCCTGAAGCCAACTTAAAGAAAGAAGCGGAGCATGTTGAAGGCTTTACACCCGAAGTTTTTTGGGTTACGCAAGCTGGAAACACAATTTTAGATGAAAAATTAGCTATGCGACCAACATCTGAAACAGCAATGTATCCTATGTATTCTATCTGGATTCGAAGTTATAATGATTTACCTCTAAAAATTTATCAAAGAGCGCAGGTTTGGAGATATGAAACAAAAGCAACCAGGCCTTTAATAAGATCAAGAGAAATTTACTGGATTGAAGGACATGATTGTTTTGCAACAAAAGAAGAAGCTGAAGCCCAAGTTTTAGAAGATATTGATACAACTGAAAAAGTTATGCATCAAAAACTGGGAATTCCTTCCCTTCCTTTAAGAAGACCAGCATGGGATATGTTTCCAGGAGCAATTTACACAGTTGCTTCAGATACTTTTACTTCAGATGGAAAAGTCATTCAACAACCCTCAACTCACTTTTTAAGTCAAGATTTTGCGAAAACATTTAATATTAAATTCAAAGACAAGGATGGAAAAGACAAATATGTTTGGCAAACTTGTTATGGCCCAGCCATGTCAAGAATTTTAGCTTCTTTAGTTGCGACACACGGAGACAATAAAGGTCTGGTTCTTCCTTTCATGGTCTCTCCAACTCAAGTTATTATTGTTCCTATCTTCAGGACAGAAACAAAAGATAAAATAATAAAAGAATGCAGAAAAATAGAGGAACAAATCAAGGCCCTTGGAATTAGAGTAAAAGTAGATGAAAAGGACACCTCTCCGGGAAATAAATTCTATTTCTGGGAGATGAAAGGGGTTCCTCTAAGACTAGAGATAGGAGAACACGAACTAGAATCAAAAGTCTATACTCTCTATATAAGAGACGAAAATCAAAAGATAAAGATAAGAAAGCTCGATGAAATAAAAAAACAAGGCGAATTATTCGATAAAAGACTAAAAGATAAAGCAGACAAATTCATTGAAAAAACAATAATCAATTGCAAATCAAAGAAAGAAGTTGAAGAAGCCCTAAAAGATAAGAAAATAGCAAGAGTTGAATTCTGTTCAATAGGAAAAGAAGGTACACCCTGCGCAGAAGAAATTGAAAAAGACCTCGGGGCTTTTGTAAGAGGAGTCAGACACGATAAGAAAGAACAGGCAAAAGGAAAATGTCCCTTCTGCGGCAAGAAAGCCACTGAAGTGGTTTATATTGCTAAGAGCTACTAATTAATCATTATGTTTGTAAGAACATTTGGTTTTGCAACATTGTGCCTAAGCACTAAAACTACTAAAAAATCATTCAACTTACCACACAAATTATTTTAAATCCAAAGATATCTATATTCAATGGTGATAAAATGATATCAAACGAGGTTCCAGAAGATTTCAAGAAAAAATTTGATGTTGTCTCTTGTTTTTTAGAACACGAAGAGAAAGTTCTCATGCTTCATAGACAAGACCATAAACCACAAGGCAATACTTGGGGCATGCCTGCTGGAAAAGTTCATGAAAATGAATCTATAAACGAAGCTCTCTCAAGAGAAGTCGAAGAAGAGCTTGGCCTGAAAATAAAACCAGAAGATTGGAAATATTCAAAAGTATTCTATGTCCAGTATCTAGAATATCACTATGTCTATCATGTTCTAGTTCTAAAGCTCGATAAAATTCCAGAGCTAAAGTTGAACATGGAAGAAAACAAAGCGTTTCAGTGGATTAAACCAGAAGATGCCCTAAATCTTAATCTAATAGAAGACGAAGACACGGTTCTAAAAGTCTGCTATAATTTGTAAGAGGTAAGTCAAATATTTCTAATCCTTTTTCACAACGTTGTGCCATAAACATTATTTTCTTGGCACTGAAAAAGATAAACAAACCATCTAAGAAATTAAAACTTAACCCTCAAACTTTATTTCAGATTCAAAGCATGCCAATCATTGACTGTCTTGTAAGTGTGCATCTCTTTCTTTGTGAACCATAAATTGATTTCATGCTCGGCGTCTTTCTCTGTAGAAGCATGTATTAAGTTTCCTACCTTACCATCATCAGCATTTGCATGGGCCTTGGACATGTGAGCAAAGTCTCCCCTTATTGACCCAGGAACTGCCTCATTAGGATATGTTGCCCCTACTATCTTCTTCACAACAGATATGACCTCAACACCCTCAAGGACCATTGCGACAACAGGCCCCTCTCTTATATACCTCACAAGATTATCAAGAATCCTCTTATCATATCTCTCTTTAATATCGTGATAGTGCCTTTCAGCGAAGTCCTTGTCAATCCAGCCCATTTTCATCGCAATTATCTTCAGACCAGCATCTTCAAATCTGCTGATTATCTTTCCGACAAGTGCTCTTTGGACACCATCTGGCTTAATTAATACTAATGTTCTTTGCATTACCATAGGGTTTATAGAAATTTTGGGTTTTAAATCTTTGCATAAAAACCCCTTAGTTATAAAAACATTTAAAAACAGTTTTATCTATATTATTATATGAAAAAGAGGTTGAAAAGCTCTAACAAAGCTAAAAAGCTCGTAGTTCCAAGACCAAGATTCTTGAAAAAAAAACAAAAGATAGTACTCACTAGAAAAAAGGAAAAAGAAATTCCACAAGAATACCTAAAGACTTATATTTCTGGCTTCGATAAACTATTCGAACATGGAATTCCAAAAGGAAACAGTGTTTTAATCGAAGGAGGTCCTGGCTCAGGAAAAACAAACTTCTGCATGCAAATCGCCCACAATCTCTGTGAAAAAGGCAAAAAAGTCTTATACATGTCTTTTGAAGAACCAGAAGTTAGATTAAAAAGCCACATGCGTGCATTTGGATGGCATCCAGAATCACTCGAAAAAAAAGGCGTACTTAGAATCAAAAGATTCAGTGCTCTAGACATAGCAAGAAGTGTTGAAGCTTTATTATCAGAAGCAAAAAAAGAACTCTTAATAGACATCCAACCCGTATTCTTTCCACAAGACTTTCAACCAGATATTGTGTGCATCGATTCTCTCTCATCTATAGCCTCTGCATTTTCCGGGGAAGATACCAGGTTCAGGATATACATGGAGCAATTATTTAGATATCTTGAAAAATCAGATATAACCTCTTTCTTGATAAGAGAGGTCAGCAATCCAACACATGTCGGCGCAGTCTATGTTGAAAAAGGCGAGGCAGTTAGTTTCTTATCTGATGGGATCGTGATTATCTACAACGTCATCTACAAAAATGGAAGAAGAGGCGGAGCAATTGAAGTTCTGAAAATGCGTGGAGAAAAAATAGATAAAAAAATAGTCAAGATGGAAATACAAAAAAAAGGCCTTGTGGTATATCCAAATAAAGAACTTAAAGACAAAGACGGTCATATCCTAACTTGATGCTTCATTCTACAAGTCCCACTTACAAAACGCATTATTGTTAAATAAAGTACATAAAAAACTTAGAAGGAAGATTATATCTTCAAACCCCTTTCACTTTTTATCCTTCCCTTCATCTTCCACCCTTGCTTCTCTTTTCTCAAGTTCTTCCCTAAGCAGGGGAACCTCTCTATGGATGTCCCTTATGAGCTCAGAAAACTTCTTTATCTTTATATTATAATTGCCCTCGCTGATTATCCCTTTTTCAAAATAATCCTTTTGTGTCTTAGCAATAAGTTCCTTCAAGACCTTTTCTTCAAGCCCAAGTTTCTTGATTCTTCTTTTTATCAAGAATTTCTCGATTCTACTCTTGGTAATAAGATAAATAACTAAAAGAACAGCAATCACACTTAGGATGATCCACCAGTTTTTTATAAAAAAGTTTCCTAATGTTTTTGAGGCAGCTATGTAGAAAACTTTTGACTGCGCAGCATTTGACTCCGCTTCACTGATTTTTTGATAAGTCTCCTCAATCAAAATAAGAGACTGCCCATATCTCTCATCATAAAACTCTTGCTTTGCTGTTCCGAAAGATTCTAAAACCCCGGTCAAATTAACGTCTTTATTCTTTGATGTCTCATTTATCCTTTCCTCAAGAACCCTCAGCTCATCTCTATTTTGAAATGCTTTAATTTTTATATCCTTAATTTCTTTGCACTTCCCAAGAATAATACCATACTCCCCGACTTGTTTTTTATCCTCGGCCACAAGCTGGGCAAAATAAATCTGTTCAGCTAAGTAATAAGTATCATTTGCCATGAGAGTATTAAAACCCGCATCATGCATATCCTGCATAATCTGCAGGGATTCATTCAAGCAGACCTTAGCTTCAATTGATTCATTTGAATATGCTTGAGAAAAATTAAGAGAAAAGAATAAAGACATAATAATCAGTATTCCAAATAAAAATCTAAATAATAAAATCTTTCGTTCTTCTTCTCTTTTCATTCTTCACCTCTTCTTTTTGGTTCAGGGACTCTAAGAACCTTTATTTTCTTAAAGTTTTTTTTACTTAAAAATCTATGCATCTTAAGCGCTTTCTGTGCCTCTATCAAAGCCAATCTCTCCTCAACATCAGATAGCCTTGATGCATAACTTCTAAGCTTAGTTTCATAGATTCTTGTCTCAAGTTTTCCTCTCTCAAAATATAACTTCTGGGTCTCTTTCAGAGTCTCTAAAAGCCTCTCTCTCTCAATTCTAAGTCTTTCATCCTCATGGTCGAACCAGAAGAAATGCGCTTTCTTTGTCTCAAGTTCAATCAAGTTCTGAGTTGTTTTATTTAATTTTAGTTCATACTGCTGCATTGCATCCTGATACTCCCCCATAGACATCTTTCCAAGATCAAAGCAGTCCCCCTGGATGACCTTCATCAATCCTATCAATATTCTTTCTTCTTCTAAATTTCTTCTTATACCCTGCTTAATAAGAGCATATTTTGTCCACATATACAGGACATAAGCCAAAAGAGCAAGTGAAATAATAGTAATCAACAGAGCAAGCCAATTTTTCTTGATAATTCTCATAAAAGAAAACTCTCCTTTTGTCTCAAGAGCATATGACAGCTCAGCTTCCTTAATCCTTGACATGGCGGTATCATAATCCCCTCTTGAAAATGCGACCTTTGTTAAGCTCAAAAGTCTTAGAGTCTCAGGAGTCTGAATTCCGTCTCTATTGATACTAATCATATCTTTTTCCAAGATCTTTGCTTTCCTATCAACATAATATGCTTTATCATGCAAGTCTTTTATTCTAACATATGTACTCTTTGCATTTTCATAAAGATATTTTTTGAACATATCCTGTTCTTGTTTGTATAATGAAATCAAATTCTCAACATAGAACTTGCTCTGGTTCATCTCTTGAATAAGATTCTGGCTTTTATTCAAGAACTCAAGAACCTCTGCTCTTGAGACATCATGGATATCTAAAGATACTTCCCTTTTCTCAGAAAACATAGAGATGGTGCTATTAACTTTGATGACCCCTTTTATATAAAAAGTAAGATCATAGAATCCAACTTCAAAGTAATTTGGAGCTGTTATTTTGACTGTAAAGGTTTTGCTCTCATTAATTCCTATCCTTTCTATAAGGTCTGGGCTAATCAATAGATACTGAGCCAAGAATCCTGAAACGTTTAGTGTAACATTTTCTAGAGTTGCTCCAGCAAATGGATTCTCCACAGTTACAATAAACTTATTATCCTTACCCCTTAAAAGCTCATATCTCTCGCTTGTTTGGAATACTTTTTGAGCCTGTCCGCCAGAAAATCCTCCGCCACCAGAGCCGCCAGATCCCTCGATACCTGGGGCCTGCTGACACTCTCCAACATCCCAAACACAGGATTCACAAGTTTCATCAGCATCTATCTTATCATTTCCACAAAAGACAGTGTCTGGGTCACTAGGCCAACATTCCATTGCAGGATAATCATCTGGCTCGGTGTAGCATAAAAAGATTATATCTAGGCTCTTATTAAACAAAGTATTATTCTCTATATCTTTTATTAAGTCACCCGTTAGGTTGTATCCTTGAGCATACAAGTATATCCTCTGCGTCCCAGGTGACATAGAGGTAAGATCTGTGAAGGCGATATTTACATTATTTCTATGCGGGTCACTGTCAGTTATGTTTGTAAAACTCAGATTTTGATTTCCATCTCGTATAGATAATACAGAAGGCAGACTCCAGTTGAAGGTCACGTTATATGCAGTATTTGTCTCATTTTCTACATCAGAGCCCATTAAATTTCTTAGATAAGATTCTAAGGCTATGTTCTGCGGCGTAAGATAAACTAGTGTAGGATAAGACTCTATTTCTTCATAAAGATAGGGCCCACCTTGCAGGGATATAAGAAGAACATCAGTTGATGCATTCGGGGTAATTGATCTTTGATAAACCTCTTTTGTAGTTATTATCCCTTCATCTTGCCTTATCTCCGATAAGAAAGTTGCATTAATCTGAATTGAGAGATTCGACTTCGCAGCTACTCTCTTAGTTGCACTTGGTTTTACATAATCTCCATCTAGGTATATTCTCCCCTCTGCTAAATCATAGGTTAATCTGAAATCCAGAGTACAATTATTATTTGAATATAGGGGGTCTCCCGTATTGATTATAGTTAAATTATTCAAGAACTTATTTTCATCCCAACCTGCAAATGCTCCCAAATCATAGGAATCCAAGCTCCAGTTGCAATCCCATAATGAATTAATTGTTTGATTTGCTGAGCTATTCTCATTGCCCGCGGTATCATTTGCCCAGATATTTATTGTATAGTTTGCTTCTGTTGTTTGAGTTGTAAAGTTAACTAGATATAACCGAGATGAATCATTTATCAAAATCATTGAAACATTTCTCCATTCACTTCCATTATAGTATCTTAAAAGAACAGAGCTTATATTTGATATTGAATCATTTACAGTCGCATTAAATAATAAAGTCACATTAGGATCAACATCAGATAGAGTATTTGGATACCAAGATATTCCATAAAATTTAGGAGCAGTGGTGTCAACATTCAAGGTTCTGTTTAGAGTTGTATTCGAATTTCCCGCAGTATCATTGCAATAAACCGCCCATTTATAATTAAAGGAATCTGGAATTCCATTAACTGTAACATTAAGCCAGGTGTTATTTGTATATGAAGAATTAGAGTAATTAGCCTGCCAGGTTCCGGTTGTATTTGTCCAGAGCTGAATTGCATAAATCGCTAAATTATCAAAGCATTTTATATCAAACACCACAGAGGAACTAGTTCGTTTTGAGTTATCAATCGGATTTGTTCCAGATTCCGCAACAGGCGGCAGGGTATCAACGGTAAATGTTCTATTGGTGTCTGTCCAACTAACATTACTTTCAGTATTATTGCACCAAACAGCCCATTTATAGCCTAAATTGTCCTGAATTCCTGCAACAGTTATATTCAACCATGTATCAGGAAGGTAACTTGAATTAGAATAATTTGCATGCCATGTTCCTGTTGTGTTTGTCCACAATTGAATCCAAGAAACATTACCCAAACCATCATAACATTTCATTCCAAATACAACACTTGAATTAGTCAAATTTTCATTATCAATTGGATTTGTGCCGAAGTAAGCCCTTATCCTCGGACCAAGTAAAGTTAAGGTAATCGGATTTATCCCCGCTAATCTATTTCCAGTAAGATTCACCTGCGTTGTATTACTTCCACCACCTATTACATCTCCGCTGAAATTATAATTCGTGTCAAAATACATGCCTGTTGAATTTTGCATATATTCCCTTAAGGCTAATCTTATAGTGTATCCAGAAATATTTGTTAGGGTCCAATTTTGCAAGAGGTTATTAACGTCCTTTATTGTAACATTTACTTGGTCAATTGGATTTCCATTAGTATCATTGGCGTAAACATCCGCATACCACAAAACATTTATTTTCCCCGTTGAAGTTACGCTTTTATCTACAAACGTGCAGTTTGTAAAATTATTGATGCCTGTTCCACTAGAATAAATATCAGCAACGCCAGAAGAAGAAGCATCAATAAGAGTGTCCTTTATTGAGTTGTTTGTCGAACCACTTGAAGAAAAATAAATTCCATAAGCAGAGCTGCCAGTAGTCCGAATATTATTGTTTGTCAGATTATTATTGCTTCCACTTGAAGAAAAATAAATCCCATAACTCTCACTTCCATTAGTAAAGACACTATTGTTTGTTAAATTATTATTTGAACCAGAAAAAGATATGCCATGAGAAGTACCGCCAGTTGATTGAATAATGTTATCGGCTACAATATTTGAATTTCCATCAATAAAAATAACCCCATAATCAAAACTCGAAGAGCCAGTAAGCGTAATTATATTTCCTATAGCGCGGGAATTACTAGAACTCATATATATCCCCCTTATGCAACTGCCATTAGTCATAATATTATTATTTAATACACTATTGTTTGAATAGTCAAGGTTAATGGCAAAACTGCACCCAGATGATCCCCAATGAAAGATGTTATTGTTTGTGATGTTATTGTAAGAACCAGAACTAATGCTAATACCATCTGCCTGCACTCCAAAAAGTACAAGATGATTATCTATAAAATAATTGTTATTGCTCAAAGATGAAAGTATAACCCCCGTGCCCCTCCTGGTGATGATAGTACTGTTGATTAAACTATTATTAGAACTTGAAGATAAACTAACCCCATAATTAGAGGTGCCGCTATTACTATTAGTTGTGATAGTACTGTTGATTAAACTATTATTAGAACTTGAAGATAATTGAATGCCATAACCATAACTACCATTGGTCATAATTTGGTTGTTTGTTAAATTATTGTTTGAACTTGAAGAAACATTAATTCCACAAGAATAACTGCTATTAGTCATAATATTGTTGTTTGTTATATTGTTTTTTGAGCTTGAAGTAAGATAAATTCCATGAGAATAAGTGCCCAAAGTGGTAATATTATTATTATATATTGTTCCATTCCCAGAACCAGCGGCATAGTAAATTCCAGGGCCATATGAAGTTACATTATTTTCGAAAATCACACAATTCTTCAGAGTCGTATTGCTTGAATTACTATAAACCCCATACCCTGTGACAGGATTAGAGTAATTTATTGCAAAACCATTACAATCCAAGGTGATATTTGGAGCGAAAATATTAATACATGTGCCTACAGAAGATATGTTCTGTGTTAAAAAATAAAAGGTATTTGCAGATATTAAATCATTGCAAGAAGATAATCCAATCATATCGTAACTTATGTTATAGATAGTTTTATTAATTGTTATATTTGAATTTCCAGCAGCATCATTGCAATAAACAGCCCATTTGTGATTAGTTCCTCTTGGAATCTGTTCTAGAGTTATATTAAGCCAGGTGTTATTTGTATAAATTGAATTGGTGTAAGCTGAAGACCAGGTTCCTGTCCAGTTGCTCCACAATTGGATTGTTGAAACCCCAAAATTATCAGAACATTTAAGATCAAAGGCTATTGATGAATTAGTTGTATTATAATTATCAATTGGGTTTGCGCCGAATTCTGCAAGAGGATTTGTTTTATCAACTGCAAAGGTTCTATTAGTGCCTGTCCAATAAGATTTGCTGGAAGTATCATTGCAATAAACCGCCCATTTATAATTCTGCGCCTCTGAAATCCCATTCACCGTGACATTAAGCCAGGTGTTATTTGTATATGAAGAATTAGAGTAATTAGCCTGCCAGGTTCCGGTTGTATCTGTCCAGAGCTGAATCGTGTCAACAGCAACATCACTCGCGCATCCAACATCAAAGGTTATTGATGAATTTGAGGAGTTATAATTATCAATTGGGTTTGTACCAAAAGAAGCACCAATTGATTGCATCACCGGCGCCAATCTAAATGCAAAATCAAATTGCTGTCTTGTAGCAGAGGTAAGGGAAGTTTCTAGGGCCCCAGTGCCTGTTAAGTCTGTCCACGCAATATCACTTACATTAGCGCCGTCCCAGGTATCAGCCCATAAATCACTATTTGCATCATCTGTAATTAAAAGGACTTTGTCTGCGGTCGGATAATCATATAATTGTAAATGACGTGCCACGCCCCTAGTTCTAAGATTATCTGTCCGTTGTGTCCATGTTCCTACACTATCCATGGTGTACCAGTTTATATCATCAGAAGCAACGCCTGAATCTGAATAAACATCAACACCCAGATATGTTGAACTTAAGTATGATACTGTGGCTAAATGATAGTTGCTAGCATAAGTAGTCATCGAAGTGTCAATAGCTGTACCCGCAGCCATGGCCCCCCCATCCCATGAAGCACCTCCAAGAGCAGTGCCCGTAAGAGTAGAGGTTGCAGTAATACTAATTTTATCTATGCTGGAATCCCCCTCCGCAATATCAACAAAGGTAGGTTGCATAAAAGGACTTCCCCCAACCCATTCTGATATTGTCCAAGTTGTTCCAGATAATTGAGCTACCCACAATCTGCCAGCACTAGAATGCGACGCAATTACAAGCATATCTCCTGATACTCCTTCAAATGCAACATCTGCCTTCCTCACGTTATTAGCAGCGTACGACCTAATTTGGGAATTTGCTTCATCAGTTATAGCAGTACCATTCCACCTATAAGCGCCATCATAAAATGCAGAGTCAGTATATACAATGCCTATCTGGTCGCTATTATTTCTCGATGTAAGTTCAACCCAAAAAACCGTCCCAGATGTTTGTGTTGTAGTAACTGCTTCATCATTAACCCATGAATTTCCATTCCATTCTACTTTTCTCAACTCATCTGCAGTTGCAGTGCCATAAACTAAAATTGCCTCTCCAGATAACATCTCATATGCAACATCGTAATTTCGCCAGCCATGTGTTCCTGCCGTTATGGTAATGTTAGTTGCAACGCCACAGGATATACTCTCTCCTGCCCCAGTACACACTTGCGCCGTTATTATATCCCCTGCATCTCTTGTTGCAATAATCCACTCATCCCTTATAGGACATGCAGCAACTCGAATCCATTCTATTGCAGATGAGCCAACGGATGTTGCATTTTGCTCACTGCCAAAAGAAGTTCCGTCAAAAGTTCTGTATTTTGGCACCCCAATATCTCCATCAGAGTAAACCAAAAGCCCGCCCGTATATTGTGGAATTGGATCAACTATGTGGTCAAATTCAACACCCCCATCTAAAACCTTCAAGTCAAATGTGTCCTGTTCTACCTTGAGATTTGTTAATAAAACTTTATTGTATTCATTATCTTTAATATCTTTAAATTCAGCAATAATATCCTTTCCATCTTTTTCATAAACTTCTATTCTTGGATTTCCTGATATCTTTCTTGAAAAGATTGTTATGTCATTTAATGATGTTAGGTTTTTTTGGAAAGTAACTCGGACATAGTGCTCTGAAGGAATTTCTTCGCTCCAAACACTATCAAAAGCCCTAACCTCATTATAGATATCTGAAACAAAAGTATAATTTTCATCCAAATGCTCTGCTTTTGTTATAATTATTATTTCATAAGTCTGATTGCTTAAATGAGAAACAATCCAGGAAATCTGGTCATAAAGTCCATTTTCATCTGTATCTTGAAGCGTAAACTCAACATTTTCTTTATCATTTCCGAGTATATGATAAAGATAAACTTCTTCATTTGAAATTTCATAAGGAAGTTTGGAATAAGCGAGTATATTTGTATAACCAAATTCGTCCGAGGCATTTATCAATACTATTTTATCAACTTTAGATACACTTTCTTCAAAAGATTCTGGTGCAGGAGTTTCATAACTTATTTCATACTCTTTGCTTGTTGCATTGATAAGAACTTCTTTTACATCTTCTTTCTCAACTATCTTTACTTCATCTCCAGATATGTCTTCACTATCAACGATTGTCTCTAATCTTATTTTTCCTCTTTCTGAACTAACTTTTTCTGCACCAATATTCTCGGCTTCTTTTGGCAAGCTTATCCTAATTTCTTTTGCATCTGGATTTTCTATTGTTATTTTTTTATTCCACCTGACTGGCTGGCCAATTATTGCTTGTTCTTGAGTTGTTTCTTCTTTGAAATTCTCTGTCTCAAGAGCCTCATTAAAAGTCCCATTATCAATCGTTACATTTGTTTCATTCTCTAAGGTCAGATTTTCCAAAGTTAAATTCTCTAAAATTATGTTCGTCTCATTGATTATCAAGTTTATTTCTTCTTCCACATCTTCAACACAAGTTCCATTTAGGCAATACGAGAAATTGCTGATGTTCCAGCAATCAGAATCATTCATGCAACTTTGATCATAACTGTAAGTGACTAAGCCAGTTATCTTAACTGTGAAGAGCATTACGCATATCAAAAGAACAAAAGCCAAGATAATCAGAACTCTCTTTAGCTCTGCTCTACTGTTCAGCCCTCCTCTAATATTCTCTATTAATTTCATCATCATCTTTTTGTCTCTTTTTACCTCTGTTCATCTTTCTCATTTAGTTTTGGAACTCTTGGCTCAGGAATTTTTCCTTTTTCAAATTCCTCCCTTAAAAATCTATGCATCTTAAGCGCTTTCTGTGCCTCTATCAGAGCCAATCTCTCCTCAACATCTGAAAGCCTTCCTGCATAACTCTTCAGCTTATTCTCATAAATGCTTGTCTCAAACTTTCCTCGCTCAAAGTATAATTTCTGAGTCTCTTTAAGAAGTTCTAAAAGCTTTCCTCTCTCCACTAAAAGTCTTTTATCCTCATTCTTAAACCTGAAAAAGTGTGCTTTCTTTGTCTCAAGTTCGATTAATTTCTGCGTTACTTTATTCAGCTTCAATTCATACTGTTGCATTGCATCTTGATACTCCCCCATATCCATTTTTCCCAGATCAAAGCAATCTCGCTGAACTGTTTTCATCAGTCCAAACAATATCCTCTCTTCTTCCAGGTTTCTTCTTATGCTCTGTTTCACCCAAGCATATCTTGTCCAGAAATATATAACATAAGCTAAAAGAACAAGAACAACTAGGGCGATCAATAAAGCAAGCCAGTTTTTCTTCAAGACTCTTACAAATGAGAACTCTCCTTTTGTTTCAACAGCGTAGGAGAGTTCAGCTTCCTTAATTCTTGACATCGCAGTATCATAATCTCCTCTTGAAAATGCAACCTCTGTTAAGCTCAAAAGTCTAAGGGTCTCAGGAGTCTGAATTCCGTCTCTATTAATCTCCTTCATGTCTTTCTCAAGTCTTTTGACCCTCTTTTCAAAATCATAGGCTTTATCATGCAAGCTCTTCAGATTATTATAGAGGTCTCTAACTTTTTCATAAAGATATCTTTTGAACATATCTTGCTCTTGTTCATACAATAAAATCAAGTTCCCAACATAGAACTTGCTCTGATTCATCTCTTGAATCATCTCTCTGCTTTTATTCAAGAAAACAAGAGCCCCCTGTCTAGAGATATCATGGATATCCAACAATACCTGTCTCTTTTCAGAGAACATAGAGATAGAATTATTTACTTTGACAATCCCAGTTATATAAAAGGTTAGATTATATGAGCCTACTTCAAAATAATTTGGAGCAGTTATCTTAACTGTAAAGTTTCTCGAGCCATTAACTGAAATCAACCCATAGTTTTCAGGACTTATTGATAGATACTGGGCTAAAAATCCTGAAACAATCATTGTAACATTATCTAAACTCGCTGTTGTAAACGGATTTTCAACAGTTACAATAAACTTATTTTCCTTTCCTCTTAACAGTTCATATCTCTCACTTGTCTGGAAGATCTTTTGTGCCTGACCTCCAGAAAGTCCTCCACCGCCTGAGCCACCATTATCTGAGGTCTGGCATGCACCTACATCTATAGCACATGATAAACAAGTCTCACCAGTATCTATTTTACCATTTCCGCAATAGACTGTATCTGGGTCAGATGGCCAGCAGCCCATTGCAGCATAACCATCTGAAACAGTATAACATAAAAAAGATATATTCGCTGAACTGTTCAATAAAGTATTATTATATACATCTTTTATCAGGTCTCCTGTTGAGTTGTAGCCCTGGGCCTGGAGATATACTATCCTCATTCCAGGAGTCATAACTTCTAAATTTGTAAAGGTAATATTTATATTATTTTCATGCAAGTCGTTTTCAGTTATGTTTGTGAAATGTAGACTCAAATTCCCCTCCTGGACAGACAAATTCGAAGGCAGACTCCAGTTGAAGGTCACGTTATATGCGGTATTGTTCTCACTTTCTATGTCAGACCCCATCAAGTTTCTTAGATAAGATTCTAAAGATATGTTCTGCGGCGTAAGATAAACTAAAGCAGGATAAGAGCCTATTTTTTCATAAAGATAGGGTCCGCCTTGCGTTGATATTAGAATCAGAGACGTGTTTGAACTTGACGTTAATGATCTTGACCTTATTTCATTTGTAGTTATTACGCTTTCCTCTTGTTTTATTTCTGTCAAGAAAGTTGCATTAATCCTAATTGAGAGATTTGATTTTGCGGCTATTGTAAATGAGTCCGATGGCTTGAGATAAATCCCATTTATGTATATCCGACCTTCTGCTAAATCATAGGTTAATCTGAAATCCAGAGTACAATTATTATTTGAATATA
>CAYZTH010000019.1:0-16544 GCA_964481435.1 Candidatus Woesearchaeota archaeon | reverse complement strand
CATCACTTAGGAAACCCCACACTTTAGTGTGGGGAGGACGTCATTAATTATTTGCATGATTTATAAACTTTTTGTTAGTAATCATTTTAAAATGAATAAGGCAAGAAGCAAGTTCAAATATCTTTTACTTTTCCAAATCTATAGGTTTTATCTCCAACAATAAAGACTTCAAAATTTCCGATATTTTGCTCCTTCAAAAAAGGACTGAATAGCTTTTCTGTCTTTACATCACTGCCCTCTGTTCCTAAAAAGAATGAAGGCATAACAAGCAAGTTCTTTCCATGCCACTTTCCTTTCAAAAAGCATTTGAACTTTTCTCTTTTTAGATTGTCTTGGATAGAAATAGCAGGATGTTCATGCCCAATTATGATTGTTTTAATTTTTTTGCTATGAATTTCCGCATCAATAAGCATTTTATGCCCATGTAAAATTACATTTTCTCCCAAAATCAAGAAATCCCTGACTTCGACCTCTCTTTTTCTTGCAATAGGCTCAAGAATCTTGTCGTGATTTCCTTTTATAAGAATAATCTTGCTTGTCTTTGGGATCATATCAATTATTTCAAGAGCTTCCTGCCATTCCTGTATAGAAATCTCTCCAAATTCGTGTTTTAAATCCCCATTTATTACAATCAAGGTAGGTTTTAGCTTCAAAAGTTCTTTAAGATCTTTCTTCATCTCAAGAAACATAGTTCTTGGAACAAGAAATCCTTGTTTTGCCAGAGCCTCTTCATAACCAATATGAGAATCTCCTATTATCAGCGCCTTTTCTTTTTTAATCCATAATGCTTTTCCTTTGATTTCAATTCCTTTAATGATTTCCATATAAGAAAGAAGAAAGAAGAGATTAAAATATTATCTATCTCTGATCAAAAAACCTATGTGCCTCTTGAGGATCACGCCCCAAGATTATTGCGGCTATAGTTTCCGAAAGGAAATCACCCATTGGGATGGTGCTTACTTCTTTATGTGTTTGCATTAAAGAATCCGTTACAAAAATTTCATCTATCTCTGTAAGTTTGTTATCTATGGCATTGTCACAGAACAGCCCATGTCCCGCAAGCATAATAACTTTTCTTGCCCCTTTTTGTTTGGCATCCCGAGTGAAGTACTGTGCCGTTCCACCGCCCGCAATCATGTCCTCTCCTACAAAAACAATAGCATCTTTAACGTCCCCCTCTGCAACACGGCAATCTTTAAGTTTTCCTTGGACATCTCTTTCTTTGTCTCCAAAAGCCATGTCACATTCATATCCATAAAATTTGAATCTGTCTCTTAAACTAAAGGGGATTCTGGATCTTCCTTTATCAGTGGAAGCAGCAACAATTCTTTGGTTTTTATTTGGGAGTAAATCAGGGCGATTATTCACTAGATAGTGTGCAAAGATAAGATAACTGTTCAAAACCCTAACCGGGACAGGGCGGATTCCCGGTTGCCATGGTCTTAGAGGATTATTTGGTAGTGGTTGTTGAAAAGCATCAATCGCCTCTTGTGAGTGGGGATCTAAGGTAATTAACCCATCTAAGGAAGGTCTGACTTCTCTAGCGTATTTTTGAATACTGGCTATTGAACGAAAATCTTTTGGTTCTATCCCATATTCCGACTTATCTTGTCTCGCCCAGTGTAGTATTGGGGAAACTCCCTCTATACAGCTAGCACCATAGGTGCGGAGAGTACTATAAGCAAGCGCATTTGCAACCCACCAAGTAGCCGGATGTGCATCAGAATCACTTATATGAAAACAATAAGACCCTTTTACGTCCCCCCTAAGTTCTGGTCTAAATTCTCCTCCACTAAAATTCCAAGCACTTAGGTTAACTAATCCCACGGGAATGTGATAAACCGTGCCCAAATAAATTTGGATTTTTTCTGCCATCTTCCAAGAAGCCTTTGAATCATCTGCAACCAATATCACCTTTTTTTCTATCATTTAAAAAATGTTTTTCTCAGTTTAAAAACATTGTTACACAAAAAAAGATACTTTATTCAATTATTTTTCTTTCTCTTCAATCCTTTTTAGGACCCTATCGTGCATTCTCTTCAAGAACATCATCTTATTTTCCATTCTCATCAAGTCAGCATGTCCCTGCATCACAAGATTCATGGCAAAAGGGCTTGGCAAATCCGTTGTAACATTTTCAATCTTCACTTTTCCATCTTTTATTGACTCTAAAACCTTCAGAGTACTATGAATATCCATAGAATCCTCAAGAATCTCTCTTCTAGTCTCTTTCAAGATAGGAAAATCATCTGATATTTTCTTTATTGCATAGTAAATTAAGTCAGAACTCACTTGTTGCTTTCCAACTGTCTTGCTTCTTCCTTTATAATTTCTCAAGATCATCAAAGACCTTGCAGCACAGTGTCTGAATCTTCTCCTAAAGACCTCAGTTTTTTCAACAGCCTCCTGAAGAATCCTTTTCAGTTCCTTTGGTTTCTCTGCAATCATCTTAAGGGCTTTTTCAACTTGGACTTTCTCTTGTGAAGCAATAAAGAAACCATTATCACTTATTCCTATTTCAAGGTCTCTCTTATTACTAGCAACATATGCAACAGCTCTTGATAGGGCATCATTAACTCTCCGCCCATAGAGCGTATGGAAAATATAGTATCTCTTCTCACTTTCATCAATATAAGTTTCAATCAACACCTTCTTTTCGTGTGGAATAAGCAGGTAGTGATACTGTTCATAAAAATAATTATAAACTGCCTCACAAGAATTTCCATCAACATATAGGTAATATGAAAGAAACTTCTTGATTTCTGTTTTAGAGTATTTTTTCTTGAACTTTTCTTCCATTAATAATCTAAATCTTTGTATAGCCATTGCAAGGTCAAAGCTTAAAGGAAGCATTTCAGAGTGCCATGAAGGAATTGTTGGCGGTCTGTTAACAGATGCATTCACATAAGCTACCATGCCTCGGGAATATAAAAACTGATATTTATGTCCTCCAAGAACAAAAACATCCCCTTTCTTAAGTTTTTCAAGAAAAATTTCATCTATAACTCCGACTCGTTCATTTTTCCTTTCTCCAGCACTAACAACAACATTAACAAAGCTCTCATCAGGAATCGTTCCAATATTTGTCATGTAAATAACTCTTGCAAGCATCCCCCTCTTTCCTATTTCGCCTGTTTTTTGATCATACCAGATCTTAGCATAGACATTTCTAGTTTCAAGTCCAGCATACTCCCCTGAAAGATAGCTTATCACAGAGAAAAAATCCTCCCTACTTAGGGAATTATAACAGTAACTCTGTTTTATTACTTTAATCATATCTTCAATCTGCCATTTTTTCTCAATTGCCATCCCATAGATATGCTGACTTAAGATGTCTAGACAATTTTTTGGAATCTCAACCCTATCTATCTTCTTTTCAATAGCCTCTTTCAAAAGAACTCCGCACTCAACAAGGTCATCTCTGTCTAGTATTATCAATCTTCCCTTGCTTATCTCATGAAGCTTGTGTCCTGCCCTTCCACACCTCTGTAAAGCTCTTGCAACAGACTTTGGAGACCCTAGTAAGATAACTAAGTCCACATAACCAATATCTATTCCAAGTTCAAGGCTAGTTGAAGTTACAACACATTTTAGTTTCCCCTCTCTTAACCTCTGTTCAATAGAAAACCTATGTTCCTTGCTTAGGCTTGAGTGATGTGCTCCGATGCTCTCTTCCATTGCAGTGTACCTGTGAGGGAACATATCTTTTAGATGATTGATTACTCTCTCAGTTGCACTTCTTGTATTTGTAAAGATTATAGTTGTTTTATGTTCTTGGATAAGTTTATCAATCAAACCATAGAGTTCTTCATGCATTTGTTTAGAGGTTGTATTAATTAAATCATTAACCGGACTTAGTACAGCAAGATCCATCTTCTTAAGATACTGGACATCAGCAAGTAAGCACTCTCTCTCAACCCACTGCCGATTCTTTCTTTCAAAACCAACTAAGAATCTAGCAATTTCATCCAAAGGAGCAATTGTTGCACTTAGTCCAATTCTTGCAGGAGTTATATTTGAAATTTGTTCAAGCCTTTCTAAAGATACAGAGAGATGTGTTCCTCTTTTATTTGCCATAGCATGGATCTCATCAAGTATCATAAATTCAACACCAGCAAGCCTCTCAACAAATTTCTTGCTGACCAATAGAATAGCTAAAGTCTCAGGCGTTGTAACAAGTATATGTGGCGCTTTCTTTAACATCTTCACCCTTTCATTTGTGGGAGTATCACTTGTTCTTACAGAAACTTTAATGTCTTGCATCTTCTCTTGTTTTTTATTAATCAGTTCTTCAATTTCTTGCAAGGGACCAATCAAGTTATGGGCAATATCATTATTCAGGGCCTTCAAAGGAGAGACATAGATGCAATAGACTTTATTTTCAAGTTCATTTTTCTTAGCTAGCATGACAAGATAGTTTATGATTGCCAAGAAAGAAGTTAGGGTTTTTGTTCCTCCTGTTGGCGCACTTATCAAAATATTCTTTCTCTCAAAAATAGGCATGACTCCATAGAGCTGTGGCTGACTAAAGTCCTTGAACTTGGAAAAGAACCACTCCTTGACATCAGGGTCCAGGACCGACTCTAATTCTTCTTTTGTTCTTAATTTAGCTTCCTTTATCATTTTCAGTTAGGTTTTTTATGAAAAGTTTAGTAAATTTAGTGAAGTTCTGTTTAAAATGAAATTAGATATATAAGACTTTCCTTTGGTCTATTATAACTAAAGAGAAAAATTGATTATTTTATGCCGCGTCTGGCAAGTTCTTCTTGTACGTTGAGGGGTATATTGAGCAAGAGTTGGTACTCGTCCCGAATACCGGAAAGCCAACTCTGCCTATAGCCCACAATATTCACTCCTATGATGAGCCCAGTGATAGCCTCTTCTCCAATGGGGATGACCGCTCTTAACACGACTACCTTTCTGGGAATTCTGCCGGTGTTTGCTTTAGCAAAAAGATTAGCATCAAGTAGATGAACATCAAATAATTCATCTATAATACCATAAGACCTCCAGATTACTTCATTAAGGTAAACCGGTTTTCCCCCAGTAAGGTGATTTCCTGTCTGAATAATTCTTTGTCTTTGCACATCTCTCCCCTGATTAACCATCTCTGCTAATAATTTCCTAGCATCAGTGATATCCGAAAGGTTTACCTTTTCCCCTGCCGCTTTTACAATGGCCTGTATTCCTTTCTCTACAACATCCTCTACCTTATCCCCCAAATAAGAAGATTTCACCAATCTCTCTTGAGTATTTGCTGAAGAAACAATCCGGTAGGTTTCATTTGCATCCACTTCATAGAGTTTTTTTGACAAATTAGTTTCTTTGTTGCTTAGGGGGAAAAAGTTAGCTTTATCAAAACCTACAGAACGTATTATGCTCTGGTCATCAATATAAAGCAAAAGGCTTAATTCTCCAGAACCTCCATTTTTACCGCAAGTATAGTCTGCTCTGAATTGCAAATATCCCCTATGGCAATTGAGATCAAAAGATTCGCCCCTTTGTGCAAGAAGATAAGCCCTTTGCCCATCTTCCATAGATAGGGCCTGGGCCTGCCTTATTGTTTTCCAGTCTTCGCTGTCTGGATTAAAAACCGGAGAGTAGGGTTTACAGACCAAAGTACTGGGATTTGGACTGTCAGCAGAACTACTTGATTGATTAGTTTGTCCAAGAGCAACAAGGGGCAGAGCATTAACTGCAATTACCCCCGCTAAAAGTAAATCTAGTGTTCTTGAGAATTTCATCTCAACCTCTTTTGCATTAAATCGTAAACCGAAAAACTTTATAAAGATTGTCTTTTATATCTTCTATGCCAAGAATTTCAACTACAAAAGAGGACAAGATAAAAGAGTCCGTACTTCATCTTCTATTTCAGCAAGCCCCAAAAGCAATGTTCACAGCTTCAATTTCTCAAGAACTTGCGCGCGATGAGGAATATATAAAAAAGCTTCTTCTAGATCTCGAGAACAAGAAGCTAGTATCTTCTGTAAAGAAGAATCAAGCCGGAATTCCTCTTAAGAAAAGGACAAGATGGCATCTTACTCAGCCAGCCTATGACACTTATAAGAAAATGCAGCCGACCATAAGGCCCGCCTACGATTCTCTAGATTTTGAATAAAGGATTATTTGTTTCCTTTTAATATATCTGATAGAATACAATAAGTTATTTAAAGAAAGATGGGCAAAAAACACTATGATAAATGAGGATGCTGTCAAAGATTCTTTCAAGAAGATAAAGAGTGAGATGAGATATTTAGCATCAGAAATATTCTCCATCAAAAGTCAGATTCAAGAGATCTACGATCTTATTTCTCAGATAAGTATACTAAATTCTCCAAATAATGCAGGCAATAATCAATCCAGCACATCCGCAACAGACAGTCAGCAGACAGAAGAAAATCCGGCAGATAATACCGATTATAATGGGGAATTAAGCCTTAATTCGCATAGTTCCATAGGAAATGAGGGGGTTCCAGCAGACAGACAACAGACAGTCAGCAGACAAATTATTGAAGAAAAAGCCCTAGAAAAGGTTCCTAAGAATGCAGATGAATCTCAGAACATTTCTCGCCTTATAGATGGTTTAAAGAATGATCTTAAGCAGAAATTTCGAAGTCTTACCAAACAGGAGTTCCTTATATTCTCGCTGATATACTCTCTCACCGAGGAGCACGGAGAAGCCAATTATAAGGAGCTAGCATTAAGATCTAAGCTTACCGAGAGTTCGGTAAGAGATTATTTATCGAGGCTGGAGCATAAGGGAATCCCCCTGATTAAGGAGAAAAAGAACAATAAGCTCGTTGTCATCAAAGTCCCTAAAGAGCTCAGGGATATAGCTGCCCTCGATAGTCTCGTAAAGCTCAATAAGATTTAAGTAAAATCGTTTAACCGAATATCTCTTATCGACTATCTAAGCTTCAATAAGCTAATTCTCAGATTCTCTAATATTTGGTTATATTGCTGAATTAAGCCTTATTTCCTCTTTATATCATATCCCTCCTTTTTACCTCAATTTGAATTTTTTTTAGTGCTTTTCTACTCTATCACGACTCTCACTCACTTTTACCTATTTTTCTGTTTTTTTAATCCTTCAGTTTTCCAAAATTCCTATTAAACCCTCCTTTTTCCCTATTTTTCAACTTGGTTTTTCAAGGTTTTTGGGCATCTATCTTCTATCTCTCCTTTTTTCCTCTTTTTCTCATCTTTTTGATCAGTTTATTCACTTTTTCCCCATTTTCCTCAATTCTTTATCTCTCACGAACTCTCACTTTTCCCTTTTTTGATCCTTTTTATGGTCAAAAATAGGGGTTTTCATGAAGTTTGGCCTTCTGGAAGTCTCACTTTTGCTTATTTTGGGGTGTTTTTTACTCAAAAATAGCTCTTTTTGACCTATATATCTAGCTCATTTTCCTCAATTTCTTCACTCTTTTTTCCCTTAATTCTGGCCCTATTCTTCATCTGTCTGATCAAACTTTCCTTGATTTTTGGGTCAATATAATATCTCTTTTTTCCATTATTTTCAATCTGTTCCATAACCAAATCATCGCTTTTACTTTTGATGCTGTTCAGTTGTCCGCGAACAGTCGCTTTATTTTTTCCAAGCAAAGCAGAAATATCATCACAGCTTAATTTTAATTCTGAATTCAAAATTATCCACACAATAGTCCTTTCACTAGCACTTAAATTCTTTAAAAAATTGTTAAAAACTGATGTTTGAACACCTGTTTGAACACCTGTTTGCACACCTCCAACAGCTGTTTGTTTATAAACAGGTGTGCGTTGCTGTTTAAACACCCTGCCCTGTTTTGATGTTTCAAAGAAGGAAATGAAGTTTTTTATATCGTCGACATCTGCCTTAATTTTGAGAATTTCTTCAAACAGCTGTTTAAATTGCTCGTCGTGTTTACCTCGATGGGTGTTTAAATGACCAATCCACCCACTAATTTTATCAATATCATCTCTAACAGAATCAAAAGAACTAGCTATTTCATCCTTAAATTTATCCTCTTTATTTTTTCCGAACCACAAAAAACTCATATAATATTTCGTTTTTCTGCTTTTTAAATGTTTCTGAAAAATCAAGAAAAATGGTTATTTTTCTGCATTTTTTTGTAAGTGTAAAAATCAAGAAAAAGGTTAAAAATCGGGTCGCTCTAAAAAGATGTAGCAAAAAAAGTTAGTCAGAAATTAGTCAGAATTTTACATAAAAAAGCAAATCTAAGGATCGGAAGGGAAGGAAAAAGAAACAAAAAATATCTGAAAAATCAAGAAAAATAAAGAGAAGTGAGAGTTAAGTTTAGCTATCAAAACCAAAAAACGTTGATAAATTAAAGGAGGATATTTGAAAAGTATGCAAAAATTCCAGGTATATTGGTGATAAAGATAATATCAAAGCATTAATTCGTTTAAACGAATTACTTTATTTATTGAGCCAGTTGTTTGAAAAGTTTCTAATCTAAAAAGCAAAACTTCTGCTCAAAGCGCAGAACTTTTAGCATGAAGGAAATTGGAAAAATCCCAAAAAAAAGAAGATTAAAATGGAAAAAGCAAGAAAAACAACCCAAAAATAACCCCAAAAATCGGGTGCTCTCTTGAGAGGTGAGGAAAAAATTATACCTCCCCCCTCCACTTTCTTAAAAAGTTTTTATCTTAAATACAAAAAGAATATAAACTCAAAACCCGGTTAAATATCATGGTAGCAACAGTGATATATATCTCTGCAATTTTGACCATAATTATTGGCATTCTTATTTTGATTTGGCCAAAGTTGATCCGGATTGGCCTAGGGATATATCTGATTTTGGTAGGTATTTTATCGCTTCTTGGAACTTTATTATAAAGAAAAATTTGCGATGAAAATTAGGAATCATTTTTATAGTTAAAACTTCTGCCCGACGCTCAAAACTTTTAGCATAAAGAAAAATAGCAAAATTTTTAAAAAATTCTAAAAAATTTCATCCAAAGTTCTAATTTATTCCCAAATTACCTCCTTTTCTCCTCGAAAAACACAAAATTTATATACTAAGGGTGCCTGTGAAGACCGTTCACCACGTCGATAAAGCCCTTAGTTCACGCTCTTCAGTGATTTTCACGTCGAAAATCCAGAATTAAGCAAAAAAAGATCAAAAAATAAAAGATTATAAGATTATACTGAATCAAAAAAAGAGGAAGAAAAGAACAAAATTTCGCTAAAAGTTTTAAGCGGAAACCAAAAAAATAAAACTCCCAAAAGTTTAGTTTTGTGCACTAAGGGCATGTATGAAAAGCAAGTGCACAAAACCCATGAACTCACCCAAAAATAGAAGAAATAAAGAAAACAAAAAGAGGAAAGAAAAAGGAGGCAAAATGAAAACAAAAAACATTTATCAATTCCCTTTGGATAAAAAAGACCTGATTCGAATAGATACTTCCTCTCCTGCTCATAAAGGAAAGCTTTCAAATGCAGTTGACTTTTTATGCAAGGAAGGAACAGAGGTTCATGTAGCTTTTGATGGGGAAGTTGTTGAGTTTATTGACAAAAAAACAGAAACAACAAAAGACATGAATGATGCAGGTAATTTCATATTAATCAAACATAAAAATGATGAGTTCTCTCACTATGCTCACTTAAGCAAAATCGCAGTTAAAATAGGACAGAAAATAAAAAAAGGTGATTTAATAGGATATAGTGGAAATACTGGCTTTTCTTTTGGTCCTCACTTACATTTTTCAGTTATTAGATTCAATAGTAAATCAAAAGGAGATTTTGAAAGTTTAGAAATCAGGTGGAAAAAATGAACGACCAACCAAAACCCCTAGCAGCAATCTACATCCGTGTAAGCACAGAAGATCAAGCTAAACATGGAACTTCTCTTGCAGCGCAAGAAGCAGCCCTAATCAATTACTCTAACGCTCTTGGTTATGAAACCTTCAAAATTTATAGGGATGAAGGCAAATCTGGAAAAGACCTTACTCATAGGCCCGAGATGCAGCAGATGTTAAGGGATGCAGAAGTTAAGAAATTTTCAGCTATCTTTATCTACAAGCTAGATAGATTCTCAAGAAGCTTGATGGACCTAGTCACAACCATTGACCAATTAAAAGAATGGGGAATTGACTTTGTTTCTATGCAAGACAAAATTGAAACAACAAGTGCTTCAGGCAAATTAATGTTTCACATTATAAGCGCGTTCGCTGAATTTGAAAGAAATGTAACAAGTGAAAGAACAAAGTTCACCATGAATAAGAAGTTTAGTGATGGCAATCTTATAACCCGAGCGCCACTAGGATACACAATTGTCAACAAATCTCTTGTTCCAACAAACAAATCCTATATTGTCCAGGAAATTTATCAAACTTTTCTCAATTCAGACATTTCACTGACTCAACTCTCAAAAAAACATGGCCTTTCTGTTAATGGTCTAAAGAAAGTTTTATCAAATGTCACCTATCTTGGCAAAGTTAAATTCAGTGGTCAAGTTGCTCAAGGCAAGCACCAGCCCCTGCTTTCCCAAGAACTTTTTGACAAAGTGCAAGAAAAATTAAGGGGTTGATTTGTGAATGAGTTTTCCTTAGAATTCCGTTTCATCTCTCAAATCAGAAATCTCAAAAGCAGGCGTTTCATAAGGATGATTCTTTTTCAGGGCAGCTAGGACTTCTTTGACCTTGGATCTTTCACAAATCATTTCAATCTTTTCTTCTTCGACTTCTTCTAGCTGGTGGCACTTTCCGATAAAAGGATGGGCTTTCTCATTTGGCCTGAATCTACCCATGCCCCTGGATGAGAAACTGCAGTGATCGTAATTTCCGAGCTTTCCAGCGCCCGCTTCTCCAAGTGCTTTTCTCAGGTTAGATGCATGACTCACTGGAACATAGACAAGAATTTTAACAAGATTTTTCATGTTTTCCATAATGTTTAGAGTCTTAGGAATATAAAAGAGTTTCTATAAAAGAAAAAACTAACTCGTTCGAACATAACCTATTTAAGCAAGTTTGCATATTCTTCTATATAAAAAGAGAAAAAATACCAAAATGAAAAAAACCAAATGGAAGAAATACTCCTTTAAGAAATATGATCCCAGCTTTCCAAAGTGGTTCTCTCATGAAAGAAATGAATTGAAAAGAGTTCTCAAAAAAGAAAAAATTGAGCACATAGGAAGCACCTCTGTTCTAGGACTTGGGGGCAAAGGCATAGTGGATATTGCGGTTTTCTCACCAAATAAACTAATAGAGCACGCAAAAAAGAAAATTTCTAGCCTAGGCTATGAAGAGTGGCCGGTTCCTAAAAAACTGAAGTTCTTCTCTTTTAAGAAAATCTATGGTCCAGAAACAAGTCCAGACAAGATATTTCATATTCATATAACCTCTGATAAAAAAATATTTGAAAAAATGCTGATTTTCAGAGATTATTTAAACGAATATCCAAATATTTCAGAGAAATATGCCGGGCTTAAGAAAAAAGCATCCAAGATATGCAAGGGAAATGGAAAAGTATATGTAAAATTAAAGAATCCATTCATAAAGTCCACAATAAAGAAAGCTGAAAAAGAGAAAAATATAGTAAAAAAATGAAACTTCAAGTTTTAGATATAATTAAGATAACAAAACCAACCCTTTCTCATAATCCTGGTTTTGGCATGAATGCCTTAACAGGAAGGTTCAGAAAGCAGAGAATCTTAGAACAAGCAACAACCCCCGAAGACAAAAGGCTTCTTGAAAAACTTAAAATAAAGAAAAAAGACAAAGTTCTCTCCATAGCCACCTACTATGCTTCTTGGGCCTCAAAAATAAAACAAGCAGGAGCACGAGTATCATATAGTGATATTTCCAAGTCAATGGTCCAGTATGCCAAGACAAAGGTTAAAACAAAATTCTTTGAATATATTCAGTCAAACTACGAATACATTTCCAAAGAACCATCGGTTTATGATTGGACTTTTACCTTTGAAGCATGTGGTGGAGAGCAGGGTTTACCAGTAGCTTATCTTAGATCCTTGTTAAATAATAAAGGCGGAATCCTTGTCTATTATGACCGAAAAGGAAAATACCGGATTAAAACTGGGAGCAAACATAGGACTTATCCAAATATCGTTAAAACCCTTGCGAAAATATACTGCACAAAGTATATTATCAAAAAAATATCTTTTGAAGGATATCCCAAAGGAAAAGCCCCTGCGAAGGTTCCGCATATGGTGTTTTGGATTTTCACAAATAAGGAAGCGAGGAACAAGGCCTCTCTCGATATCAGAATAATAGACTTGATTTCAAATAAACGGACGATAGATTTAGAAAAAGAATCAAAGATGCTTGGAATTGATAAACAAGGATTAAAGGATTCTTTAAAAAGAATTTCACAGTTATCAAATATTGTAAAAAAAGAATTTGTTAAGTTTATTGAGGTAAGAAATTAAAAATACTCTTTGAAATGTTCTTTTATCTCATCAAAACTCTGCTCTGAAAGGTTAAAGTCCCGCTGGATTTGCTTTTTATCCAATTCCTCAAGAAGTACAAAAAATTCATCTTCTCCAATGGGATTAAGATCAAATTCTTTACAGACTTCTTTAATTTCGTTTATAACCTGGTCTGCATCTTCTTTTTCATGAACAACTTTTTCAGCTTCAAAATAATTTAATCCCGTTGTCCTAACGAGAGCAAATTCAATATCCTTGTGCATGAAGATGTAGGATTTTGTAGCAATTGTAACGCCCTTGCTCCATTCAAGCAGTTTTAAAAGTTCAACAGCCTTGCTAAAATCCTCTGACTTAATTGGAATAAGAATTTCCTTACGGCCCTCACAACCTTTTAGATGGCCATACTTTAATACGATCTCAGGCTTCTTGTTTGTAATCCTGATTCTCAAATCAACTAGCTCATTCTTAACATGCTCTTTGTCTACATGCGGCAGAGCTCCTTTTCTCAGAAAAAGCATAGTAAACCGGTCTTTCTCTTCAACAAAACGAACTTCTTTATCTTTTCTAAATTTTTCAAGGGTCTCTTCAAAATTCTTAACTCTTCCACGAACTTCCACTTCAATCATAAAACCCCAAATGTATAGGGGTATTAAACTTTTTCGCTTTAATTACCAGAAACATTAATATATTAAAAAGCCCATAATTTTCATGCGGAAAAGTCTAAAAGAGTTGAGAAAAAGGAGGCAAGCATTTGAGAAACACTCCAAAGTTGGTGCTCTTTTCAGAGAATTCATTCTTGGGGGCCAGGACGGCCTAGTTAATGTTTTAGGAATAATTTTAGGAATGGCTATTGCAACAAAAGACGCAAGAATAGTTATAATTGCTGGTTTGGCCGCCGCATTTGCAGAGTCTTTTTCAATGGCAGCAGTTGCTTTCACATCAAGCAGGGCAGAAGCTGACTTCTATAAAAGCCAGGAACAAAAAGAAGAGTATGAAATTAAGAACTGTCCCGATATGGAACGAGATGAAGTTTATGAGATATACAAGAAAAAAGGTTTCAAAGGGAAGCTTTTGAATGACATAATCAACCATATAACTTCAAACAAAAAGATATGGCGGGATATCATGATGCATGAAGAACTTGGCCTCTCTCATGAATTCATAAGTCCTATGAAGAGCATGTTTGTTGTACTAATTGCGACAATAGTAGGGTCTTTTCTTCCGTTAATTCCCTTCTTCTTCCTTCCAATTATTCCGGCCATAATCCTCTCTCTAATTATTTCAGCAATCGCCCTTTTTGTAACAGGGGCAATAGAAGGTAAATTTACAGTTGGTCACTGGTTCAAGAAAGGAATTCAATTGATGCTTATCGGAATGTTCGCTGCCCTAATCGGTTTCATAATCGGAGAACTCTTGCATATTTAAGTATAAGATATATTTCTTTATGCCATAATCTTTAAAAGTTAATGAGTTGTTTAAAAAAATGCAAAAACCATTTAATCCTCTCGAACTTGCCAGAGAAACTGAAAAAAGATTTATTAATGGAAATAAAAGAAAGTATTATTCTTTCCGAGTAGAGCCTTTCTATGGGCAGATGGCAACAGCCCGAGGACCCGGATGTGATTTAAGATGTGTTTTTTGTTGGACAGACCCCTCAAAAGAGATGGATGTTGTTGCCGGAAATGGTGGAAAGTTTGGAAAATCTTATTCTCCAAGAGAGGTCTATGACGAGATAGTTAGGGTTTCTTCTAATGAGCATGGAAGAGGAATAATGACCGAAGGAGTAAGGGTATCGGGATTTGAGCCAACACTTGGTAGACAGCATTTATTAGAATTGATTGACATCTTTAGGCAAGATGGTGATAATTTTCATTGGTTTCTTTTGGAGACGAATGGAATCCTTTTAGGCGCAGATGAAAGTTATGTGCGCGATTTAAGTAAATTTGGAGATTATCTGCAGGTCAGGCTATCTATGAAGGCAGGAACTCCGGAAGCATTCGAGAAAAAAACAGGAGCAAAAGCAGAGTTCTTTGAACTTCCTTGGCAAGCACTCCACTATCTCCGGAAGTATGGCATAAATCATAGAATAGCGGCCATGTCTAAAGACCCTTCATTTACGTCTCAAGAAGAGAGAAGGTGTTTATTTCAAAGATTAGCACAGTATCATAAAACAGGCAATGAAAAGATCGAGGAGGAATTGCTCTCTGAAGAATTTAATCCGCATCCTATTGATCCAAGGGAAAGAGCGCTTGCAGGCATTCTAGCTCTAAAACGAAGTATGCTTGTAGGAAAAAGATTAGAGCGGCACTATCCAGAATTATTTGATCTAGAAGAAGAGGCACTAACTCTGTTTGGCTTAACAAGATCCCGGATGGTTGCTGCGGGTTTGGATATAGCAGATATTGGAAAAGCAAGATACGTTGATGACCGAACAGAATTGCTTAGATTAAGCAGGGCTCATGGAATAAGCTTAGAAAGATTTATTGGGGGAACTATTTTTAAAACCGAACCAGTTCAAGGTACGTGTAGAGTCGGTTGTATAAAAAGACCATGGCATGGTGCAGCAGAAAGCGATATGGATAAAATGTTAGATTGATTCTAAAGATAAATCCTGCTTTAAGCAAAAGCAACTAATCCCGTTAAGATAGCTGCAAAAGCAACCCATAGAAGATAAGGCAATAGCATCCAGGCCGCAGCCTTGCTAATTCTCCAGGATAAAATCATCATGAAAATAATTGAAATCTCCATCGCAATTATTTCAATGAAAGCAAACAATGGATTTCTTAGGGCAAAGAATAACAAGCTCCACAATACATTGAATATAAGGTTGAATCCATAAATCCAGGCAATTCTTGGTTTATCATCCTCTTCAGCTTTTGTCCACGTAAGATACAGGGCTAGAGCAATCAGTACGAACAAGATCGTCCAAGCAATTGGGAAGACAAAGTTTGGCGGTGTTATGCTTGGTTTTATCTGTTGATACCACGCAGACCCTGTTCCTTGACTTGTGAATACGCTTCCAAGATAAGCCACAAAAATTACAATGATAAAAGACAGAAGAAATACTTTCCAGTTAAATTTTGATTTCTTTACAGGTTTTGCTTTTGCACTCTTATTTTTAATTATTTTCCTTTTCTTTGCCATTTTTATTATTTATTTTCTCTTTTTATTTCCGAACCAGGACCAGACCCAACCTATGAGCCATCCGCAGATGAACCCACATACAAAGGTCACTACTACCAATATCAAAGCATGGAACACATTAAATGTCAATACAGTCCAGGGTAATATCATGAAATGCATTGCTAGCATCCAGTCCATGAACGGCTTGGCAAGTCCTATTAAAATGCAGATTGCCCAGAGCAGATGTGCTGCTCCAAAGAAAATACCTATGGTCAAGCCAAGTTTAAGTTTATTATTCATTCTTTACCTCTTTTTGTATAATATGTATATTCTTTATTTCTTTTAAATGTGTTGTTAGCGGAGTTTAGGGTATAAAAAATAAATTAAAAATAAATAAAATTGATGAGTATTTACTCTTTCTTGAACAAGAAATAAATACTGTATAATGCAGCCACTCCAACCAGGATATATACTATTGCTGAAACAACAGAACCTATCCCAAATATCGCATCAACAAGGTTCCATTTAAAAATTCCGACCAAACCCCAGTTTAGACCGCCTATAATTATCAATATTAAAGCAATCCAATCTAAAGCATTTTTTGCCATTTTTTTACCTCCTTTTTTAGCTATTTGAGTAGGAATATCTCAAAAGCAGATAGTAAGATATACTTTCCATTTCTTTTAAACCTTTCTTTTTTATATATGAAATTATCATCCATTAAGTTTATAAGCCACGAAAAGATAAAAAAAGCATAAGAATAGTTGAGCAGACGAATTCTTAATAACAAGAAAATGTATAAGGAGGATTTAAAATGCCATACGGCAACAAACGATTTGGTGGTTCTAGCAGAGGCGGATTCAGAGGCGGCGGATTCAAGAGAGATTTTGGTCCAAGAGAAATGACTAAGATTAAGTGCTCTGAATGCGGCAAAGAAGACGAAGTTCCTTTCAAACCAAGAGAAGGCACGCCAGTTTATTGCAAAGACTGCTTTTTCAAGAAGAAAGGGATAACACCACGAAAGAAAGAAGA
>CAYZTH010000018.1:0-17946 GCA_964481435.1 Candidatus Woesearchaeota archaeon | reverse complement strand
CAAGGGTGTCGGGGTTCACGCATTAAAAGGGATCGTTAGCTGGGTTAAATACGTCAAATGCAACACGGCGTAGCGTGCGAGTAATTGCACGAAAAATAAAATCGGCTCATATCGGTGAAACCTTAAATTTATTAACTATAGGTTTATGGCAATACCGAGGGAAGGTGAGAATTATGGAAAACGATTCAGTTTTCAGCGTAACAACTCTTGCATATATTGCAGGATTCCTTGATGGAGATGGTAGCATATTCTTCCAAATAGTTCCAAGAAGTGATTATAGACAAAAATTTCACATAAGGGGCAGTATTGCTTTTTATCAGAAATCAGAGTATAAAGAAATCTTGGAGTGGCTTAAAGGCCTTTTTGGAGATATTGGTTGCCTTCGTCATAGAAAAACAGGAATCAGCGATTATACGATTGTTGACGCTAAAGAAGTAAAAAGAATATTATTACTTCTTCAACCCTATGTCAGATTAAAGAAAAAGCAAGTTGAACTTGGATTGGAAATTTTCAATAAGATTGAAAATAAAAAGTCTAATAAAGATTTTTTAGAAATCTGCAAACTTGTAGATAAATTCAAAGAATTGAATTATTCCAAGAAAAGAACAATAACATCTGACACAGTGAGTAATTCTTTACCCCTGTAGAGACTTCGACTTTTTGTTCATTAAGAACAGAACGGAAACTAGCTAATTCCGAAAAAAATCGAGAGTGTTTTTATCATTATAGATAAAAATGCTAACACGCCGATCTCCTTCCAATCTTTATAGAAGGATGATGGTATAGTCCACACAAAGCAAATAAATAAGCTTTGAGTAAGTACGTGAGACAGTATGTGTGATATCTACTAGATGTGTTGTTGTCTGAGTGGAACAAATCTTTAGTACGAGAGGAACGGGATTTGGAAGCCTCTGGTGTAGCGATTGTCCTTATAGGGCACGTCGCATAGCTACGCTTTATATTGATAAAGGCTGAAAGCATCTAAGCCTGAAGCAAACCGCAAAAATAGACAACGCGTAGGCCGTCGTAAAAGACGACGTTGATAGAGTTGGCGTGTAAGCACCAAGCCTCGGCGAGGTGTTCAGCGCACAACAACTAAAAGCCACATTTTTATATTTCTGTTATATGAAATATATACTCAACCGATTAAACTCGTTCTTGCATACTTAGTATGATGTTCTCATCTTCTCAATGGATTTTTCTTCTAAAATGCCAAGTGCATCAGCACAGGATTGGCAACAAATTAATTCAATAACAATAGAAAAAGCGCACTTTTGATATAATTTATTATTAATTATTTCGTAAGATTCTGTGTCCGCACGCTTGCCAATTAGTTTTATTTTAGAAATTTTAAGCAGCAAGTAGATGATCTAAAGACTGTCCTGGGGTGCATTTCGTTTTCTTTTTCTCTATCTCGTCCCCGGGTACAAATATAAATGCTTCTGCTCCGTGTAAACTCATTTTATCTCCAAATATTCTGAGCATAGCCCCTTCTCTCAATGCAATTACTTTTGCTGGTTTTCCGTTTAGAGCTAGATATTCCCATATTCTTGTATCTCTACTTTCACCTTGGTGTGTTGAACCTTCTGCTTTTTCAATATAATGTGGATTAATATTAAATGGAACTAAGCCAAGACCATCAAAACTCGATACATCGACAACAGGCATGTCATTTGTTGTGTGGATTCCTAATCCTGCTACATTTGAACCTGCACTTGCACCGATATAAGTTAATTCTCCTGCCATTACTTTCTCTCTCATGACCCTCGTTAATCCTTGAATTCGGAGTGTCCTTAATAAATTGAAAGTATTTCCTCCACCAACAAAAACAGTTTTTGCCTCTTGTATTGCTTTTATTGAATCTTCTGGAGAAGGGCCATATTCATTAATTCCAGTCAGTTTCATTCCCATTTTTTCAAATTTTTCGCGAGCCTTAAGAGTATATGAACGAAGCGATGTTCCATCTGGTCGTGCATATGGAATAAAAAGAACGTCTCTTGTCTGAAGAGCACAGATTATTTCTTGCTGACAATGGTCTAAATAACCTTGACCATGACATGTAGAATTGCTTATCAATAATAAACTTCTAGGATTTGGCATTAAAACCAATTAATCTCTAGTTTTTAAGTTTTATTGTACTCAAAAGTTTATTTCAGAAATCTCTTTGCTTTCAAAATTGTCCCAGAAACGCCGATGCATTTCATCTTGACTTTCTTGTTGTTGTCAGAACCCACGAACAAAGTCAAACTTGTCTTGACATAATCAACATACTTAGTAAGAACACTTACCATGATTAGGTATCTGTATTTAAAAGAAGATTTTGATATATCATTATTATACACATACATCTTGTTTTCTTTTTCTTCTCCAGGCTTTGTTTTGAAGCTCTTATTTTCCGTGACATCATGGAATCCAAAGTATAATGGTCCGGCACTAGCATATCCGAGCTTTCCGATGAATTCAAGAATAGAATCATCAACAACCTGCTTCGCTTGGCCTTCACTTAATCTTTCATCAGAAAGAAGTTCAATAACTAGATAGTGTCTCTTCTCCTTCAGTGTAGGTTTTAGTTTCAATTTGTCTTTCTTCATGTTTATTCCAGTGATTTCATACTTTTAATCTTTTTCATAGCCTCAATCCATCCACTCACTCTAATAATATTTTCATGTTCAAGTTTTTTATTCCATGGCTTGTCAAACAGAAGGACTTTAATGTTATTCTTTGCACAATCCAAAGCGATATGATTTTGGTCCTCTAAAATTACTTTTATACCAAGCTTCTTGCATATTCCTGCTTTTGTCAGAGTATTGCCATAGAAGTCTCCCGCACTAATCACTTGAATTGGAGAATCGTGAAAGTAATGCTTTATCCAATCCTCGACTTTTTTTCTATATTTTATTGGTCTAGCAGTGATTACATAGATTTCATCATTCTCCTTAAGAAGACTCGACATAGATTCTACAGCCTGGTCAAGAGGTTTCTCGTCCTGAATCGTGCTTTTATCATGAAATTCATGGGCAATTTTTATTGCTTCTTCCATAGTGATGCCCCAGATTTCCCCCCAGTCATAAGTTTTAAAATCCTCTCTAGGAAATCTCTTTCCAGTTTTTTCATAATAGTATTCAATCACAGAATCCAGAAGTTCTACTATGACCTCATCCATATCAATGCCTATCTTCATATGAATAGATTTCATCTAGATGTTATAAAGTTTTTTATTAAGTGCTTTTTGCAGACAAAAACAAGCGCGCACTTAAGAAATATATCGTTAAAGTAGATAGAAAAGACACGTTGTGCTTCGCAGTCTTTTATTCTTTACATGGGATAAGATTTCATCTAGATGTTATAAAGTTTTTGAGTGATAAATAAAAAGTCTAGCCAGAAACACCAGCCAAAACGCCAGAACCCGCAACAGTCAGGATAATTCCAAGAAATTTCATTAAAGTTATTGATTCTCCACAAAATATTCCGATTATACAAGCGACTACAATGCTTCCCGAAAAGATTATTGGTCCGACTATAGATACAGATAAGCCGGAGCCATACGCCCTTAAGGCAAAGAAATCTATTGCAAATGCACACAAACCTGCCAAGACAATGAATATGATTGCTCTCCAGTCTGTAAAAAGGACAGTACTTTTTAGTTTAGGAAGCAAGAATAATGAGCCGAAGATGACTGCAGTCAATGATATTAAGATAGCCCCAAACACATAATTCACCTTCCCTGAAGCTCTCTGTTGGAAGAATGTCCATGCACCAAAAGAGCATGCCGATATGATTGCGTAAATGATTCCTTTATTCATTTTTGCCTCCTTAAACTGTCTTCAAATTGCTCAATTTGATAATTGTTTAATGCAGTCTCTAATTGATTTAAGGTAAAATCTCTAACATTCGGTTTTTCTTTTCTCAATATTTTGACAGGCGCTTGTGCCCTTTTTACTAAATCAATATAATCTCTGATGCTAAATCCGGGTTGTGAATCCTGTTTTTCAACAAACGGCATCAATTCTTTCCAGACATCCTTTCTATCTTTTGAAACAAGAAAGTTACAGGGCGGGGGCTGATTTGCTTGATCATAATGTCTGTCAAAATAATCATTCGTGTAGATGCCAATCATAAGTAAAGAGGTCGTCAAAAAGCCAAACCCGAGTATATAACCTTCTATCTTTGCAAGCGTCTTCCAAAAGAGTTTAGTGTAGTTATCCATTTTTTCATACAGCATTATAAATTTCGTTTGTCATACACTAGTAACAACCACACCATACTTATACTTTGTTCTACGGAAAGCGCCGAATAAAAGAAAGATTTAAATATTCTAGAAAAATGGATACATATGGACACAAAAACAGTCTTAAGAGAGTTTAATCTAACAGATAATGAGATTGAGGTATACTTGGCATGTCTAAAAATTGGAATATCAAGTGTAATAAGAATATCAGAGCTTACCGGAATTCCTAAAAGCACATGCTATGACTTATTGAATGGTCTTATCTCAAAAGGCCTAGTAAGTCAAGTTGTTAAAGAGAATGTGAAATACTTCGAAGCCACGACTCCTGATTTTCTTTTAGAGAGCCTCAGAGAGAAGGAAAAACGACTCAAGGAGATACTCCCTAAGTTAAACTCTCTAAAGAAAACAGCCTATGAAAAGCCAAAAGTTGAGCTCTATGTTGGAAAAGAAGGAATGAAGGGAATATACAATCTAATCTTAAAAGAAAAAGAATATGCTATTTTAGGAAATCAATCCAGGTATTTTGGGTTCTATGATTGGTTCTCAGATAACTTTATAGCAAAGAGAGTTGCAGCAGGCGTTAAATGCAGGATAATTGCAGAGGAATCTAAGATTGCAAGGGAAGTCCAAGAAAGAGACAAAAAGGAAGCAAGAATAACTAAAATAAATACATTGATGAACAATCAGAATGCAGAGTTCTATGTTTTTGGCAACAAAGTAGTATTTATTGTCTATAGCAAAGGAGAACCAATAGGAATTGTGATTGAAAATTCAGACATCGCTAAACTTCAGAAAATGATGTTTGAAGAAATGTGGAAAAGCACTAAGTAAGAAATTTCAATAAAGCTTAAAAAGGAATTTCTCTGATTTAATCATGAATAATCTTTCAAGGTATTACAACAATGCGCGGGATTTTTTTATGACTGCCCCGCTTGGAGAATCAGCAGTATTAGTAAGCGCCTCACTTGGGATATTAGGGATGCTCCTATCTCCAAAACACCCCCTTTATCCAATATTATCTATAATTTATTGTGTTACGGGAGGTTCATTAGCTCATGGTCAGTTTAAATTAAGAGGAAGATTGGAAAGAAGTATTCAAGAAAACGGTTTTGATATAAGAGAATTCTATCCCACCGTACATCACTGGTGTGATATACAAACTGCAAAGGTTGTTGCAAGGAAATATGGTCACCTAGGGGATTATCTGAACTTACTACACCAAAGGAAATCAGAAAAAGCCACTTAACTCCCATTTACATCCCAGCATCTAAGAAAGATTTCTCGATTACATCGTCAGGCCAGCCAGCTTCGGTAAGCTTGGCTTTGATATCTTCTTTGCCTAGGCCAGAAGCAGTGGCTTCATTGATATAAGCAACAATCTCTGAATTCTCTCCAGAAGAACCGCCTGATTCAGAACTTTTTGATGAAGCTCTTATACTCTCTGATTTTCCTACCTTTGTTTTTGGTTTCTTCTTTAAGACAGTCATCAAAAGAAAAACAAACAACCCTAATAGAATGATAACCACAATTACCCAGAACCACCAGGCCTTGAATATGTTTGACCCACTAGTACAAGGGATTGTCTCATCATTTACTATATTGAATGTAGTTCCACAGCTATTTATATCAGTATATGTTCTTGTCTTGGCTCCATTAATACAATCTCCCTCACTCGGTTCCCATTGTTCAGTGCAACATGCTCTTGTCTCAGTTACATTTGTTGTTCCTGTTGAGCAAGTTGTATCAGAGCATAACTTCTCTTGGTCTGTTCCCTGACATAGTTGCCAAGCACAATTTCCCCAGATAACTGCACATCCACAAGGTTTTGAAACGTTTCTAATGTAATTGCCTTCGCATCTCTGGGTATCTTCTTCTGTTCTCCACTGAACATTGTTAATGCAATCGCCCCAGTTAGTTGTGTTAACCCAGTTTGAAGTACAACCACCGCCTCCTCCCCCATTACTACCGCTTCCTACAATGAATGTAGAATACTTCTCAAAAATCAAACAAGAACTGAGTTCATTTCCTTCAGCATCAGAACACTGATAACTTGCTGGACTTGGAATGTATTGATATCTAATTCTTAGACTGTATGTTCCATTTTGATTTGGTGCATCTAGACTTATGTCGGATAAATTTAAGGTATATGCAACTGGTTGACCATCGATATCATATGCCAGAGTATATCCTTTTCCAACACCTTGGTCAGAGCAATAATCATGCAATGCTTCTTCACCATTGACCTTAATTCCATCAACCCAGGCTTGGCATTTATCTGAAGTTCTATTTCTTATGTTGCCATTAACTGACTTAGAGAATAATTGAGTTAATTTTAATGAAGATTTGTCAGTACAACTTCCCCAGCACTCATAATCTGTTGAACAATTTAATTGATCTCCGTAGTATGCTCCGAATCCAGTTCCTGCTAAGCAGCATTTTTTTCCAGCTGCTGTACAATTTGTTTCAGGAGCAACATCGCTCTTGAATATATTGACATACTCAACAAATATCTTCTGTCCAAACACCGTTGTTGCACCATTCAATACCCTAGTTCTCTTCTTAGAGACAACCTTCACTTCATTGATGTAATCATTCTCTGTGTTAGTAAACTTACTTTTCCAGTCAGTAATAAGATATATGTTGTTTACCTTATCCCAAATCTTTATCTCTTCATATGGATCAGAACCCCCTAGACTCATCCGGATATACTTGTTATTATTATCTCCATTTGGTAATCCAGAACATTCATACATATCCGTAATCCCCTTTGCTAGAGGATAGTAATAGTGCAGGCTTCTTGAGGTATTGCTCGAAACAATAACCTCAAATGCACAAGGTTCAGACACGTCTTCTATTTGCTGCCATGCAACAGACCAATTAATTTTAACATCATTTAGCGCAGCCTTAGCATTCTCAAACTCTACATACTCTATTACAGGACATGCACCATTGGTGCAGATACCACTTCCACAGGTCATTCTAGTAGAATCTTTTGTTGAAGGATTTTGGCAAAAATACTCTAAAACAGTATGAGAGGTTGGGGCTTGCTGGTTTCCAGGGAGAACTATATTACTATCAGCCATTCCAGTTATCTTTCTAACTAAATCAATTATCTTTTGGAAAATATTTTGATTTTCAGGAGTCATACTGCTTTGTGCATTTTCATAATCTAAGACACAGGTATCGGTATAGGTTACATTAGTTTTGTTACTATAATTCATAAATACTCTGCCTTTGACATTTGGACGAATTCCTCCATCAGTATCAAAACAAGAATTTATTGGGTTTCCCGGAATAACACATTCACCATTTGCGCACACTCGCCCAGAAGGACAAGCATAGTACGTATCTTTACATTTTTTGTCTTCACAATAAGATTCTTTTAATAAAGTATTTGTCTTGCAGGTATCTGGATTATTTGTGGTTGTACCATCAGAGTATTTACCTTCGCAAATTCCGAAAACAGTACTGACATTTCCACCATCTGAATCTAAACAAGAAGTTGGGACCGCAGGGGTTTTTTCTTCCTTCATTCTTATCTTTCTTGCATCAAATGTCTGAAGTAAAGAGAAATTAAATGCTCCTCCTGAGAATTTAGAACCATCCTGGAACATTACAACAGAGACGACCCTTTCATCATTTTCATCAGTCCATCTTAGTGTTTCTGTATTAATTATTGCCTTGCCTGCATTTGCAGTCCATTTGTTTGTTCCATCATCAAAGTCTTTATTAAGTATAACTTGAGGACAATCTGCTCCTTGCTTTAGGCAGCACTCTCCTTCTGGATCAGGTTCTATTAAATTACATGTGCCTGTTGTCGCATTGATAGCATACCAATTGACAGTGCTTGAGGTTTTAGGAGAACAAGAGTACTTTAATGAGCATTTTGTGGCATTTGTCATTATTGAGAATATGAATGTAGAATTTGCAGGCAGAACATCTCTAGGATCTAGCGTGAATACAAAAGTCCCTTGTAAGGGATTATTTCCTTCATAATGATTATTATCCAGAGTCAATCCGCCTGTCGCGAAGCTAGTAGCTGTCAAAAATACAGAATCAGGCATGCCCTTCAAGAGGATTATAACACTGGTGATAGTAAATATCAGGAATAAAAGGATAATTATCCTTTCAGATAAATGTGGGTCATTCTCGAACTTCCCATGATTTGGGCCTTTAGAAAATTTTTGTTTTTTCTGCACCATCTTTTATATGAATAATACTCTATAATATTATAGTATATATTATACTGCTATGATAATCATTTGCCTTTTTAAATATTCCGTCTTTTATCACGCGCAGGGTTCTCTAATCATCTCGCCCCTATACAAAAATTTAAAAGCATAATTGAGATAAATAAAGTAAAGAGGTAATTTGATTTATCTCAATTTGTATTATGTCTAAAATGTTAAAAGAAAAAGAACAAAAGAAAGAAAAGCCAAATCAGCAGAGTCAACCTCAGAATGAGCTCGACCTAGAGGCAATTGAAAAGAAATGGCAATTGTACTGGGAAAAAGAAAATATCTATGCCTTTGAGCATAAGTCAAAGAAACCAACATTCTCAATCGATGTTCCTCCAGTCTATGCATCAGCAGGGCATCTTCATATAGGTCATGCCCTTCATTATACCCAATTTGAGATTATAGCCAGATTAAAAAGAATGCAGGGCCATAATATTTATTTTGCCCCCTGCTTTGATGATAATGGACTTCCAACAGAGAAATATGTTGAAGAAAAGTTTCATATCAATAAAAACACAACAACAAAAGCAGCTTTCAGAAAACTATGTTTAGAGGAAGCAAAAAAAGTTGAGCAAGAATACTCAGACAGGGTCTTTAAAAAATTAGGGCATAGTTATGATTGGTCTCTCCTTTATACAACAATCAGTCCAGAAGCCCAAGTCATTTCTCAATCCTCTTTCATCGACCTATACAACAAAGGTGAATGTTATCAAGCAGAAGAGCCAACAATCTGGTGTACAAAGCATCAAACAGCCCTAGCCCAGGCAGAGGTTGAAGATGCTCAGAGAACAACGACCCTAAATTATATTGAATTTGATTTAGATTCAAAATCAAAAGAAAAGATACTTATTGCTACAACCAGGCCCGAATTTCTTTCAGCCTGTGTAGGGATCTTTGTCAATCCCGAAGATAAAAGATACAAGAAACTTATTGGCAAGGAAGCCATAGTCCCTATCTTCAATCAAAAAGTCAAGATAATGGCTGATGAAAAAGTTGACCAGAGTTTCGGAACAGGCATAGTCATGATTTGCACATTCGGCGACACAACAGACATTGAATGGTGGAAGAAACACAAGCTTGACCTAAGAAGTATTGTAACAAAAGAAGGAAAACTAGTAAATTCAGGAGTATTAAATGGCCTCTCGCTCAATGAAGCAAAGAAAAAAGCAATAGAAATTTTAAAAGAACAAGGGAGACTAAAAAAACAAGAATCCCTTAATCAAACACTCGGAACATGCTGGAGATGTTCAACTCCTGTTGAATTCCTAGTTACAAAGCAGTGGTTCATAAAAACTCTGAAACATAAGAAAGAACTTATCGAACAAGGAAAGAAAATCGCTTGGTATCCAGAATTCTACAGAACTAGGTACGATGACTGGGTAAATAATCTTCAGTGGGACTGGTGCATATCAAGACAGAGATTCTACGGAGTCCCCATTCCTGCCTGGTACTGCAAAAAATGTGGCAAAATAACCTTAGCAGACAAAAAACAATTGCCTGTTGATCCTGAAAAAGACAAACCAAAAACCAAATGCAAGTGCGGCTCAAGTGACTTTGAACCAGAAAAAGATGTCTTTGATACTTGGATGACCTCTTCAATGACTCCCCAGATTGCTTCAAGAACCTATGATGGATTTAAGCCCCTCTCCCTACGTCCCCAATCTCATGATATCATTAGGACCTGGGCATTCTATACTATCCTAAAAAGTCATCTCTTATTCAAGAAAATTCCTTGGAATGACATCGCAATAGGGACGTTTGTCCTAGATCCACAAGGAAAAGGCATGCACAAGAGCAAAGGTAATGCGGTCTGGTTTGACGAATTATATGATAAATACCAATCAGTAGATATAATTAGATACTGGGTCGGAACAGCAACTTTCGGAGAAGACCTTCCTTTTCAAGAAAAAGAACTTGTTGCAGGAAAAAAATTCTTAACTAAGCTCTGGAATGCCTCTAAATTCCTTTTCATGAATCTAGAAGGATTCAAGCCGAAATTCCAATCAAAAATTTCCTCACACACGAATAATCAGATTGATCAGTACTTCATTGAAAAATTTGATGAGACAATAAGAGAAGTCAATTTAGCCTATGAAAAATATGCTATCGGAGAAGCAAAAAGAAAAGCAGAGCAGTATTTCTGGCACGATTTCTGCGATAATTATCTTGAAATAGTGAAGAAAAGGATTTATCAAGGCACAGAAAGAGAAAAAGAACAAGCCCAAGCGACACTATACACTCTAATGCTCAAACAACTCAAGCTCTTTGCTCCGATAATTCCCCATTTAACAGAGGAACTCTATCAGATGTATTTCAAAGAGTTCGAGAAAACAAAATCCATTCATCTTACAGATTGGCCAAAACCTGAAACAAAGATGGATAATAAAATAATGAAAGCAGGGGATAAGTTCATTGAAATCCTAAGTCAAGTCCGCCAAGAAAAATCAAAAGCCCAGAAGTCAATGAAATCCGAGATAATCCTCACAATACCTAAAGAAGACAAGGCTATCCTAAAAGACATGCTCACTGATTTACAAGAAGTCACACACGCAAAAGAAATTAAACAAGGCAAAGATAAAGAAATCAAGATAGAAATTCTATAAAGAAGGGCTCATCTAAAAAATTTATTCTAAGCCCATTCATCAAGACGCTGCTGCAGGTAGAGCGCAGCATCAATTTTACTTTTTGCCCGAGCTACAAAAGAGCCTGAAACAACATAGTCCGGTCTCACCTCCGCAATCCTTCCAATAGTATTTGCATTAACGCCCCCGTCAAATCCGACTATTCCTTTAAACCTTGATTTCCTAAGCCTATCAACAATCTCCAATTGGTCTTCAGAAATTTTCTGACCCTCTGCACCAGAAGGAACACCCATAACTAAAACTTCATCAGGATGATACAATTCAATAAACCTTAAACCCTCTTCTAACCTTGTACTAGGGTCCATAGCTAATCCAAGACCCATAACTCGACCTCTAACATACTCGGCAACTTTAGCAAATTCTTCTTGGCCTATCTCGCAAGGCACAATAATTGATCTAATCCTCGCTAGAAGCCCTGGAGAAACTTTGCTGATATAGTCCTCCATTGGTCGGTTCGCCATTACATGAACACTGTAATCCGCATCAGTTTCAAAAGAAGAAAGCATACGATCTGCACCATCAAAAATTAAAGACCTATTTGGTACACGGGGCGGCACCATGACATCTAAATGAAATGTCTGAAAATCAGTTGAGAGATGAGCAAGCCGATATGTCAGTTGAGAAGGAGATTCAGCAATTATAGATGGCTGAACTCTTGTAACTAATGCACGACTTGATGAACCCATAATATCCTCAAGACAACAACTTTAAAAAGATTATTGTAATAAATAGATAATAAAAACATGTCAAAAAAAGAGCTCGAGAAGAAGTTTGAAGAAAAGATTCTGGCTTATGCGCTAAAGAATGCCTTAGAGCATGATGGAAAAGCCCAGCCAGGCTCTATCATAAGTTCTCTATTTCACGAGGGCTTAGAAAAAACTCAGGTCAAAGAGATTATGCCCCTGATTCAGGAAACAGTAAAGAAGATTAATTTAATGAGCAAAGAAGACCAGGAGAAAGAATTCAAAAAAGAGAGAAACGAAGTCTCTCACAGAGAAACTCGTGCAGAAGATGAACTTCCTGAACTTCCTGAAGCAAAAAAAGGAAAAGTTGTGATGAGAATTGCACCCTATCCCTCTGGTCCATTACATATTGGAAATACAAGACAGCTTCTTTTGAATGATGAGTATGTCAAAGAGTACGGGGGAAAGTTATATTTAATAATTGATGACACCATAGGCAGCGAGGAAAAGCAAATTCTACCTGAAGCATATAAGATGATTGAAGATGGTGCAAAATGGCTCGATGTGAAATATGAAAATCCAGTCATACTCAAATCAGATAGGCTTGAATTATATTATAAATATGCTGAAGAACTCATAAAGAAAGGAAAAGCCTATGTTTGCTACTGTAATCAGGAGACTCTAAGAGAAAATAGAAAAGCCCAAAAAGAGTGTGAGCACAGATTACAGACTCCAGAGCAAGCGATGAAAGAGTGGAAAAAGATGTTCTCTATGAAAGAAGGTCAGGCAACTCTGAGAATAAAGACCTCTATGCAACATCCAAATCCTGCTTTCAGAGACCGAGTTTTATTCAGGATTTCAGAAAGAATACATACAAAAGTCAAGAAGAAATACAAAATCTGGCCCCTACTAGAATTTTCCTGGGCAATCGATGATCATCTTCTTGCCATGACACATATTGTTCGAGGAAAAGAACTTATGATTGAAACAGATATGGAAAAATATATTATGGATATCTTCAAATGGCCCCATCCGGTTTTTATTCATACAGGACTTCTTCAATTCGAAGGAATAAAACTCTCGAAAAGCAAAGGACAAAAAGAAGTCAAAGAAGGGAGATACATTGGCTGGCACGACCCAAGACTATGGTCCTTGCAATCTCTAGAAAAACGAGGTATTCAGCCAGAAGCAATCCGAAAGTTCATAGTCTCTCTCGGAATAAATCAGAATGAAATAACTGTTCCAGTAGATATCCTATACAAGTACAACCGAGATCTCATCAGAGATAATGCCGTCAAGGCAACATTTGAAAATAATGCCAAAGGCAAACTTTCTATATTTATGCCAGATGCATCAATAATAAAATTCAATTCAGACATAAACCTAAAGCCACTAAAAGATGGAAGAATCATCCACTTTCTAGGCTTTGGTTTCTGTCAGTACAACCCAAAAGAGAAAGTCAAGTTCTGGATGGCGCACGCTTGATTCTAAGATATCTTTTTTTACATAAATGCTTATAAATGCCAGTGAATAAATAACATATGCCCGAAAAAAACGTAGATTATCGATTCTTAAAAGATGGAAGGGTAGAATTAATTAATGACTACTTGCAGAGATATCCTGCACAAGTCATTGTTTGTCCTATTGATACAACTATCTCGTTTGAAGAGGGAAGCGTTCTGCAGAGTCTAACTGCAGATTCAACCAGCGTAGCACCAATACTTAAAGCATTTAAAAGAAAACTTGGTCTATCTCCCGGGGGCGTTTATGTTGAAACACAACAACCGGATAATAGTGCTGTTGCGTATACCTTCAATGTTCTCACCCTATATCAAGATACTACAAAAGGAAGAGCATCAAATAACTATCTTGTTTCAGATACAAATACTATCCGGACCGCAACAGAGACCTGTCTAGGGGTAGCGAGACTCCTTAAAGTAGAATCAATCGGCTTTCCTGCTCTGGGAACTGGCAGAGGCAGATTGAGTTTAGAAGAATCACTAGAAACTATGGCACCAGTAATTATGCACCAGATGCTTTGTGGAATTTCTTCTCCAACTACTGTAGGAATACTTATTCCAGACGCAGTAAAGTTCAGAAGAGCTAAAAAGATATTAGATAAAGAATTCAAACCATAACAGGTTTTCAAAACATTTTTATAACCCTTAATTCTAAACACGTAAGTTATAAAAACAACCAGACATATATACAAATAAATAAACTAAAAGATTTTGGTGAGCTTGCAAGTTCACAACGTTGCAAAATCTACTAACTAAAACATACCTAAAAATGACATACACTCTAATTTTATGTGAAAAACCGCAGGCAGCAATGAAAATAGCCTACTCTCTGGCAGACATTGCCCCTGTAAAGAGGAATTTCTTTGGTGTTCCTTATTATGAGATAAATCACGAGGATAAGAAATATATTGTTGCTAGTGCAGTTGGTCATCTCTATGGCCTGAGACAGAGAGGTTCTTCTAAAGACTGGCCCTCATTTGACATTGAATGGGCTGAAACAGAGAGTTTTGGAAGAAAGTATATTAGTGCACTAAAAAGTCTTGCAAAAGAAGCAGAGGATGTTATTATCGCAACAGACTATGATGTTGAAGGAGAAGTCATAGGCTTTAATGTTCTCAGATTCATTTTTAACAGAGAAAATGCACAGAGAATGAAATTCTCCGCACTGACAAAGTATGACTTACAAAATAGTTTTAATGCAATAGAAAAAACACCGAACTATGGCCAAGCCTATGCAGGAGAAACAAGGCACTATTTAGATTGGTACTACGGTATAAATCTCTCAAGAGCACTCATGGAGACGATAAAATCAGTTGGTTCATTCAGAATCCTAAGTATTGGAAGAGTTCAGGGCCCAGCTCTAGCAATGATCGTTGAACTAGAAAGAAAAATAAAAGAGTTCAAAGCAACACCCTACTGGCAGGTTTTCCTTCTGGTTGAGGACGATAAAGGACAAGAGATTGAAGTCAAATTTCCAGATAACATAACATCAGAAGAAGAAGCAGAAAAATTTCTGAAACTCAAAGGCAAAAAAGGTAAGGCCGAGACAACAAAAGAAGCCAAAGATATGAAACCCTGGCCCCCATTCGATCTGACAAGTCTGCAGATGGAATCCTATAAATTTTTCAGGTTTAGTCCAGCTCAAACTCTAGCACTAGCTCAGAAGCTCTATCTTGCAGGTCTAATTTCTTATCCAAGAACCTCCTCTCAAAAACTTCCACCAAGCATAGGCTATAATAGGATTCTTGATAAATTAAAAAAAGCATTTCCAACTCTAACCAAGAATCTCTCCAGAGATTTTCCGATTCAGGGGGGAAAAAATGATCCTGCCCATCCAGCTATATTTCCAACAGGTGAACAATCTTTCAAAATATCAGCAGAAGAGAAAAAAGTCTATGAGCTTATTGTGAAGAGATTTTTAGCTTGTTTTTCTCCAGACGCACTTATAGAGAACAAGACAATCAAAGTCAATGTAGCTGAAAAAGAATTCTTTACAGAAGGAAAGAAAATCCTAAAACAGGGCTGGCTCGAAGTCTATCCCTACAAGATTACAGAAACAAATCTTCCTGATATTAATGGCGAAATCCTAGTTAAAGAAGCAAGACTCGAACAGAAAATGACCGAGCCTCCACGAAGATATAGCCCAGCATCAATTATACTCGAGCTTGAGAAGAGAAAGCTTGGAACAAAATCAACAAGAGCAAATATCATTGATACACTATACAAGAGAGGATATATCGCAGGAACTCAGATTCAAGCAACGATGCTAGGCATGGCAACAGTTGATACTCTCGAGAAAAACTCTCCAACTATTCTAGATGAAGCCCTAACAAGAGAATTTGAAGATAAAATGGAAAAGATTCTGGAAGGAAAAAGTCCAGACAAGATGAAACAAGATGAGCAAGACATTCTAAGCGAGGCAAAACAATTGATAATCAAGATATCCCAAGAATTCAAGAATAATGAACAGGACATAGGCCGCTCATTGATGGAAGCAACACGCGAGGCAGAGGAAAAGAAGCAGGAAGCAAACAAACTCTTCGAATGTCCTGAATGTAAAAAAGGTGACTTGATAATGAAACGAGGTCACACCGGCAAGAGATATGTAGCCTGTAATAATGATGACTGTCATAAAACTTATCCACTGCCACAATTTGGATTAGTTAAGGTCTCAGATAGAAAGTGCCCCACATGTTCTCTTCCCCAATTAGTTCTAATAAAAAAATCTAGACTTCCCTGGTATTTCTGCATGAATCCTGCCTGTTGGAAGCCAATAGCCGAGGCTGCCAAAGCAGAAAAAGAAGCTAAGGCCAAACTCAGGACCGAAAAAAAAGCAGAAAAAGAAAAGATTCTATCCGATAAACGCTCCGAGCGAGAAAAAGCAAGAAAAAAGAAAGAGCGCGACAAAGAAAAGGCCAAGAAGCTCCGAGAAAAAAAGATAATCGAGAAAGGCATCAAGAGAAGAATCAGCCAGAAGATTTAAAGTTATTCTATCAAATTCCTATTAATGCTTTTATGATAATAAACCCTATTATTACTAGAATTGCTGCTTTAATAATGTCTAATACTGTATCTGAATAATTGTTCCTCATTTTTTTCCCTCCAAGCGAGTTACCCTCTTTTCAAAATCTAATTGGCTAGCTTTTATATCTGTTAGATGTTCATGTATTTTAAGTTTTTCGTTCAATTTTCTTTGTTCAATCTTTATTTCATCAATACTTTGTTCAACCTCATTGATTCTCTTTTGAAATATCCATATGGCCCCTAAAACTAAAAGTAGCGCCCCCCCTGAAATAAAATAAAGGACATTATTTCCACTCAATTTCAAACCCTCTGTAGGCAAAACAATTGCAAGAACAATAGTAATAATTGAGCTAACAACAAGTATAGTAATGTCTTTTGCCCCTAGTCCCATTTTTGAAAACATATTAGTCATTAATAAAGATTTATATAATGAATAATAACAATTACAAAAAGTCTAAGTATGCCCTTTTCTGCAATAATCTTTAAAAATTCTGAGACAGTAAGAAAAAGAGAAACAATGGAAATCGGAGTACCTCCCTCAATGACTGATGAACAGTTTCAAGCATATCTCAACCTTAGCAAGAATTGTCATTTCTTGGTCCTATTAAGAGATTGTGAAAGAGAAAGGAGACCAATAACTTTCGTTGGTTTCTATTGGCAAAGAGATTGTTTGAAAGAATCGGGAATTGAAGCACCTGTTCCTTTCGTAATTGTTCAGACACCCGAACAACAATCGATTCAAGGCCGTCTTGAAGGCATGATCTTTGAGCCAGGAGACCAAGCCAAAATAGAAGGAATAATTGATGATGGAAAGGTTGAATTTGAAAAAAGATATCACCCAAGAAAACCAGATGCAAAAGGGCAAGTTAAAGTATGTAACGATTTCCCTATTCATTATACCGGAGAGTCGAAGGATGGAATCTCATACAAAGGATCTTGGAGTTTTAATCCAGCTCAAAAATTTGATTTAGAAACTGCAGGAAGATTTCTAATTGATCGTATGAATGTAGAAAGATTAAGTCTAGTAAAGAGGACCTTACAAGAGAATCTCCCTGTTTGCTCAACCATGTGTGAATATGTAACGCCCGCCGTTACTAATTAATCTTCTGGTTTCTCCCCAAACACAAATCTTTCAAAAACCCCCTTTCTAGATACGGTATCTTTGAAAAGTATCCAAAGATCCCTGATACCTCCTTGTATTTCATCTATCTTTCGTGTATCTCGAATTCTTTTTTCAATGCCTGCTGCCTGATCACACAATCCATGCCAAAAATCAACTCTTTCTCTTGCTGGCTTAAGTAGGATATATCTTTCAATAATCAGTAGTTCGGCTAAAAATTCACGTTTGACTTCAGAAGAGCGAGCATAAGCACTAGAACCAATAAGATTTAGTATCTCCCCATAACCTCTAAAAAGATAATCCAGACAAGCGCCCTTGTATTCCGAGTCTAGTTCCCCTATCAATAAGGTCAGTCCATACTTTGCGTCACTCATTTGTCGAGGGCCCATTTTTACCATCTCCTCTTAGGCTTTTAAAACTAACTAAAAATTGAAATAATGTGCGAGACCATGACATATGTCACTAGGCCACCGAAAATTAGTTCTCATCTA
>CAYZTH010000017.1:0-18497 GCA_964481435.1 Candidatus Woesearchaeota archaeon | reverse complement strand
TACTTTGATTTTAGCAGATTATTTTGACCTACGACATATGTCTGTGGGACGCACATGGAAGCTCACTCTTCAAATATCTGTGCCTGGAACCTGAAGACATGGCAACTCTTATTCTGCCAAGAATCCCGAGGTAGTCCTGCTTTTTGGCATGTTTCCTCCAGGAACTGCTGAGCATTCATATTATGCTCGGTAGCAACTTGAGGCAATAGCAATCCAGAAAATCCTTCAAGCTGGACAATCAGGCCATCCTCTCCAATCTTAATATTTTTGATAATGTCCTCTCTCTTTCCAGGCCTAGGTTTTATCTCTTCAGGAACACTAAGAACAGATATCTCCATCTTAATCTTATCAAATTCCTTTTTCTCCATTGGCATAAACCTTGGATCAGCAAAGGCAGCTGACTTCGCAGCATCAATTACAGCCCTAGCTAAGGGAAATATTGGATAAGGAAATCCTATGCACCCTCTCAGTTCACCAGTAATCTTTATCTTCAACGTAACAAAAACACCGTGCCTCTTGTCAAATTCCTTCGTTTCCTTAGAAAAATCACCCTTAACCTCTGAAAACTCTTCTTCAATCGCTTTTCTGGCAAGCTTAATCAACTTCATCCCTTGACTCTGAGTTAGCATGAAAGAGATAGGACATTAGAATTAATAAATCTTATTAAAACCCCTTTTGATTAACTCCCGAATAGTCCAAAAACCTTTAAAAACCTTGAACACCTAGATAATAATGCCAAAAATCGCAAGAATTTTGGAATTAGCAAATAAAAAAGAGGAGGTAAAAAATGCCTAAAGCAAAAAGCAACTTAGTTGGAGCATGGGCCTTTCTAATAGGTATCATACTAGCAATTATTTTTGCATTTATCCCAGGGACCGGCGCATGGCTTGGATGGGTGCTATTCATAATTGGTGTAGTAATAGGTCTATTGAACATAAGCGACAAAGAAACACAACCATTCTTAATGGCAGGTGTTGTTCTTGTAATTGTAACTGCTCTCGGAGCAAGTGCGTTTTCAGGACTAGCTTACATCGGAGTACTACTAAAGAACATATTGATATTGTTCGTGCCAGCAACAATCGTAGTTGCCTTGAAGTCTGTGTTCGCAATGGCACACGATTAAGTAGATAGGCTCAAACCTTTTTTTATTTTTTTTTATTTTTTTTACTTTTTACTATGAAGTTGAATCTTCAACGAGTGGTCCAGAAACACTCTTTTTTCTAGGATTTTATATTATCTTTTTATTATGGCAAAAAATAGATAAAGGATTTTGGTGTTCTGCAGAACATAACGTTGCAAAATCCAAATAGCCAAGAACATACAGCATTAAAACGAAACATGATATGAGAAAAATGAATTCTAGAATCGTGATAATTAATCACTATTTCTAGAACGTAACGCTTATTTCAACAAGAGTGCATAAGCACAAAAGTCTTGTCAAAAAAAAGATTAATTATAATTAGTTATATTCTTAAAACGACGCTCTTTTTTTAATTCTTGCTTTTATACTTATCGGGAAATGCAGTTTCAGCAAGATGCGAAGCTAAGTCTTTCCACTTATTCTGAACTCTTGAATTCCAAATATGCTCAATAACTTCAGAGGCTACGCCCCCTGCAACTAAAACCCCCCCGAAAATATAAGAACCAAGATTGGGCTTAGAGGAGACAGCACTAAGAAAGCATATTACTGAACCGACAAGAATAACACAATCTCCAAGAATACCATAAGTGGCATCATATTTTGGCATACGATTAATATACTCTGCGGGTTTATCAGAAAGTTGCCTTTCCGCAACTTGGGCAGATTGCTCAAGTGCACTTGCTCTTTCCCTTTGGTTTCGATGTAGCATTTTATTTATTAAAAATCGAACTTTATAAATTTAATTGAATCCAGGCAAGAAGTTTGCCATTGTTCTGGCAAAGAATGGACTATTTAATGATATTGCAACATCACTTTCATCACTGTTATCTGGCGTGATTGTGATTAGCATCTTGTTATTATCAACGACAAGCATCCTCGCATTTGCCTTGGTTTTCTTGACTTGAACTCCAAGCTGTCTGCTCAAGTTCATCAAGTTCTTTATGTCGTCAGTCTCATTGGTTGCGACAGTGATGCTGACTCCTTTTTCTTTTAATTTTTCGAATAAAGGCTTCAAGAAAGATGATTTTCTCTTCAATGCATCTAGAGTTGATATCAAAACAACTTCTTTTTGTGCATTTGATATAATATCTTTCATGTGAGCGTAAATATTTGATCTTCCTTTAATTGAAGAAGTTAAGTCTTCAACTTGTATTGGTTTGATTCCAGTTGTATAAAGACTCTCAAGTTCTTTGTAATCAATAGAGTTTCTAATATTGGCTAGGCCATTGACTCTTTCATTTGCTTCTTTCATCAAGTTATTCTTCATCCTTTCGAGTACAACTCCTGGCTTGACTGCAATGAATTTGACAGGTTTTCCGAGTTTTGCGACTGCAAAACCTTTCTTCTCAAGTGATTCAAGAACATCATAAACCCTAGATCTTGGAACTCCAGACATCTCTGCTATCTCTCCGACAGAAGCTATGCTCTTGCTTATTAAAGCTACCCATACCTTGCTCTCATAGATATTAAGGGCGAAGTGGTATTTGACTTTCTTTATTAGGTCTTGTCTGTTAGCCATTTTATTATTATAATCTGTATTTTTACTACTCTACCATAGGAAAGACTATTTATAAATCTTTCGTTTTGTGACTACTCGAGAGAGAACAAAAGAGACGATAAAGAGAAAACCAGCAAAAGCGCTAAAAAATCAGAAAATAACAAGCATCCCCTACAATACACGAATATTTTTAAACCAACTGTAAAACAAAAGGTTTAAAAACGTTCGTATATGAGAAATATTATATTTAACTTCAATCTAGTCATAAAAATGCATATTCTACAGCCAAAACACACAAAAATCGGTCAGCAGGAAACAAAAGAGTTACTTGCAAAGTTTAATATCAACCCGTCACAACTCCCAAAAATTAAAAAAAATGATCCTGCGCTGCCTGCCGACGTGGAAACAGGCAACATCGTCAAAATAGAAAGAAAAAGTGGCGGGAACAAAATAATATACTACCGTGTAGTCCTATAGAACAATGTCCGAACAAAATTCACATTTAGCCAGCAATCGGCTATTAATTAAGAAATATCTTCAAGAGCACTCACTTGTTGAATCAAATATTACTTCTTTCAATGACTTTGTAGAGCGAAGACTTCAGGAAATTATTGACAGCATAAATGAAGAGATTTCAAGAGAAGAAGTTGACTTATGGCTTGGAAAGATTTCTGTTGGAAAACCAGAGATAATAGAAGCAGATGGTTCAAAACATCAGATTTCTCCAATAGAAGCAAGACTAAGAAAAGTAACTTACTCTGCCCCAATATATCTTGAAGTAAGTACGGGGAACAAAGAATTCACAATAGTCGAGCTTGGAAAAATTCCGATTATGGTCGGAAGCAAGCTCTGTAACCTTCATAACATGAATGCAGAGGAATTGACAAGAAGTTATGAAGACCCAAAAGACCCAGGAGGATACTTCGTAATCAACGGGAACGAGAGAGTACTGGTTATTATTGAAGACCTAGCCCAGAATCAGCCTTTCACCGAGAAGACTTCAAAAGGTTTCATCCTTAGAATCCTATCACAAAGAGGAAGTTACAGAATCCCCGTAACCGTTAATAAAGCTCCAGATGGAAACATCTTCGTATCATTCTCCAGATTCAAGAATGTTCCTGCAATGCTATTGATTAAAGCATTAGGGATAACAAAAGACAGCGAAATAGCTTCTTTTATCGGAAAAGAAACAGATTCTTTGATTGTTAGTCTCACCGGTTCTTCAAGCATATCTGATACAGAAGAAGCAGTTATGGCCATCGGCGAGAAGATGAACATTCAGGGAACAAAAAAAGAAATATTGACAAGAGTAAGGTCAAGAATAGATTCTGCATTTTTGCCCCATATCGGGACAAAACAAGACGCAAGAAAAGACAAGGCAGTTACTCTATGCAAGATGATAAAGCAATTCCTTATCTCTCAAGAACTAGGTCTAGAGACAGACCGAGACCACTACGCAAACAAGAGAGTCAGACTATCAGGGGACTTGCTATCTGATTTATTCAGAGTCAACCTAAACATATTCATAAGAGACTTACAGCACAATATCCAAAAAATTGAGAAAAAGAAAAAATTCTATTCAGTCAAATCAATAGCAAAATCAACCCTATTCCAGCATAGGATCGAATCTGCTATTGCAACTGGTTCTTGGATAGGCGAGAGAGCCGGAGTAACCCAAAACATGGACAAAACAAATGGCCTTGCAGTTCTATCAGAACTTCAGAGAGTTGTAAGCTCCTTGCCAAATGAACAAGAGAACTTCAAAGCAAGAACATTGCATCCCACGCATTATGGAAGATTTTGTCCAGTCGAGACACCTGAGGGAACCTCAATCGGCCTTAGAAAGAACCTCGCAATGATGGCAATAGTTAGCACAGCAATCAAAACCCCTGAAAAAGAGCTAACATCACAACTTGAGAAATGCGGAATGAAACAACTCAAGTAAAAATTTGATAATAAAAAACTAAACAACCTAGTAAAAAATGTCGGACATATTTCACAACGGAAGATTTATTGGAGAAGCTGAATCAGCAGACCAGTTCATACACGCTGTAAAACAAAAAAGAAGAAAAGGAGAGCTTCCTGAAGAACTGAGCATAAGATATGACTCAAACCTTGACACCATATTCATAGCAACAGATACTGGAAGAATTCTAAGGCCATTAATAATCACGGAGAATGGAGAATCAAAACTCGGACAAGAACAATTAAGGTCAGTTGAAAAAGGAGACTTGAACTGGAATGATTTATTGAAGCAAGGAGTTATAGAATACATAGACGCCTCAGAAGAGAACAATCTACTTGTGGCAATGACACACAAGAACATTACGCCAGATACAACTCATCTAGAAATAGACCCAATTGCCATGTTTGGTCTAGTTACAAGCCTGGTCCCCTATGCAAATCATGACCAGAGCTCAAGATTAAATAGAGGAAGCAAGACACAGAAGCAAGCTCTCGGATTATATGCTGCGAACTATCTCGATTTGATTGACACAGATGTCAGTGTTCTGCACTATCCTCAAAAACCAATTACAAGATCATTCATCTATGATACTCTTAACTTCTATCCAGCTGGACAGAATGTTGTTCTTGCAATCATGGCCTATGAAGGATATAATATGAGTGATGCAATAATAATCAACCAAGCTTCAATTCAGAGAGGTTTTGGAAAAAGCACATATTTCAGATCATACACCAGTAGCGAATTGCAATATCCCGGAAATCTTAAAGATGAAATTACAATTCCCTCAAAAGATGTTGCCGGTTATAGAACAGAAGAGAGTTATGCACAACTTGAAGAAGATGGGACAATATTTCCTGAAGCAAATCTTAAAGAAGGAGATGTGGTAATAGGAAAAGTATCTCCTCCAAAATTCTTACTTGAGATGGAAGAGATTTCTCTAGCAAAGTCAAGAAAAGAAAATAGCACTGCAGTCAGGCAAGGAGAAAGAGGAATAGCTGATGCGGTTTTCATAAGCAATGATGCAGAAGGAAGAAGGATTATCCAAGTCAGGATGAGAGACAATCGAGACTTAGAAATTGGAGACAAATTAAGTACTCCCCACGGGCAGAAGGGAGTCGTAGGACTAATAGTTCCCGAAGAGAACTTGCCTTTCACAGCAACAGGCGTAAAACCAGACTTAATATTCAATCCACACGGTGTTCCAAGCAGAATGACTGTCAGTTATCTAATCGAGCTTCTATCTGGCAAAGTCGGCTGTCTAAAAGGACAAGTAATGGATGGAACTGCCTTCGCAGACCAGCAAGTAGGAGATATAGAAAAAGAATTGCATAACCTTGGTTTTAGATATGATGGAAAAGAAACCCTCTATGATGGTGTTTCAGGAAAACCAATTGACGCAAAGATATTCATCGGAAACATGTACTATCTCAAGCTAAAGTACATGGTTTCAAATAAGATACAAGTCAGAGCTTCAGGAAAGATAACTCTATTGACAAGACAACCAATCGAAGGAAGAGCAAAAGGCGGAGCATTGAGAATGGGAGAGATGGAAAAAGATGCACTAGTTGCTCATGGAACATCCTTGCTATTAAAAGAGAGATTCAGTTCAGACAATGTAACAGTCCACATATGTCCTGCCTGTGGCGCATTTGGAATAAAAGACAAGATAAAGAAGAGAGACATCTGTCCTGTCTGCGGACATCAAAAGCTTGAACAGATTGAACTTTCATACGCTTCAAAATTACTATTTGAGGAAATCATGGCCTTACACCTCTTCCCTCATTTCATATTGAAGAACAAATACGACGAGAATTAGATAATAACTAAACTTAAAAAGATAAAATAAAAAAATGGCAACATGTACAAAACAAGGTTCATGCAAAAAATATTCCATACATGCGGGCGGAACAGGATGCACAGAGAATAGAAGAATAACTTACTGCGATAATCTAACAGTAACACCGCTATCAGAACAAGCGAGGGATATGGGCGCTACTAGAAACCAGACTATACCTTCACTATGGTATCTTAGACAAGGAAGGATGAGTCTTACTGCATAAAACTTAAATTTAGAATAAAAATGGCACCAATAGTAAAACAAGTCAAAGAAATAAAGTTCACAGTCTTCGGACCAGAACAAATCAAAAGAATGAGCGTAGCTAAAGTTGTTACGCCTGAATTATATGATATGGATGGTTATCCAGTTGATGGTGGGCTTATGGACCTTAGACTTGGAGCAATTGGTCCGGGAATAAGATGTAGAACCTGTGGTTCAGGACACAAAGAGTGCCTAGGACACTTCGGATACATTGAACTAGCAAGACCAATCATACACATCAAATTCATGCCCCTCATTGAACTATGTTTGAAATCAACCTGTCAAGAGTGTTCAAAGATAATGCTTACCGAGAAAGATATTCTAGCAAAGAGAATAGATAAAGCAAAACTAGCAAAGAAATGCCCTCACTGCGGCGCCAAGCAAGACAAGATAAAGCTTGAGAAGCCAACTATGTTATATCTTGGAAAGAAAAGAATTTTTCCAACAGAGATAAGAGACAGATTAGTCAAGATATCAAACAATGACCTAAGATTCTTCGGAATAGACCCAGAAGCATTCAGGCCAGAGTGGGCAATACTAACTTTGCTTTTAGTTCCACCAGTAACAGCAAGAGCCTCTATCACCCTCGAATCAGGAGAGAGATCAGAAGATGACTTGACACACAAGCTTTCAGATATTCTAAGAGCAAACCAGAGACTATGGGAGAACTTGAATGCAGGAGCTCCTGAAGTAATTATTGAAGACCTATGGGACCTATTGCAGTATCATATTACAACTTACTTTGATAATGAAACATCTCAAGTTCCTCCAGCAAGACATAGGTCAGGTCAACCTCTAAAAACAATAACCGAAAGGATAAAAGGAAAAGAAGGAAGAATCAGACATAATCTAGCGGGTAAAAGAGTAAATTTCTCTGCAAGAACAGTCATCTCTCCAGACCCTTATATAAAGTTAAATGAAGTCGGAGTTCCACTTGAGGTAGCAAAAGTCTTGACTATTCCGGAGAGAGTCACAGATACTAATATTGAATTTTTGAAAGCACTAATCAGAAAAGAAGACTATCCCTGCGCAACAGCAATTGAAGTTGACGGAAGAAAAAAAAGAATAACAGACAAACTAAAAGACCAATTTGCAGAAGAATTAGCCGTAGGATATGTTGTCGAGAGACATATAAGAGACGGAGATATTGTACTATTCAATAGACACCCATCACTACATAAACAGAGTTTGATGGGTCACTTCGTAAAAGTATTGCCTGGAAGAACATTCAGAATCCATCCTGCTGTAACTGCTCCTTATAACGCAGACTTTGATGGAGACGAGATGAACATTCATGTACCACAAACAGAAGAAGCAAGAGCAGAAGCAAAGACAATAACAGACATCAAAGAGAACATGATGTCTCCAAAGATAAACTCAAATGTCTATGGTTGTGTTGAGGATGCTATTACTGGCCTATATCTTTTAACAGTATCTCCAAAAATCTCAAAAAAAGAGGCTATTCAGTTGCTTATATCCTCAAGAAATTCTCCCCAGGACATCTCCTCAAAAGAATTCCTGACTGGAAAAGAAGTAGTCTCTATGATAATGCCAAAAGTAGACTTCGAATCAAAGACAAAGGCCTGCAAGGGAAAAGAGTGCCCTTACTATAATAAATGCAAGAAGTCAGAGTGTCCAAATGATGCCTATCTAGAGATTAGGAAAGGAAAGATAATCTCGGGCGCTCTAGATGAAAGAGCCCTAGGTATAGGATCAGACACCCTTATTACTCAATTCGATAGGCAGATAGGAAGAGATGAAACAGTCGAGGCAATAGGAAGATTATTCTTGCTTGGAGTTATGTTCTTGACAACAAGAGGAATCACAATATCTTTAGCAGATATTCAGACAGAAGCAAAAACAGACAAAGAAGCCGGAGAAGTTATAAATCATGCTGAAAAAGAAGTTGAAAAGATTATACAATCCTACTACGAGAAGACCTTAGAAGTTCTTCCAGGCAAGACAGCAGAAGAATCAAGAGAGATTAAGATTGTCCAGACCCTAAACGAAATAAGATCAAAAGCAGGAGAAATAATCAAGAAAAATTTACGGAAATCAAACCCATTGTACACTTTAATGGTCTGTGGAGCCAAAGGAAGTTTACTTTTCATGACCCAAATGGCAGTCATTGTTGGACAGCAATCTCTCTGGGCAAAGAGAATTGACATAGGTTATGATAAGAGAACACTATCATTCTACAAGCCAAACGACTTCTTACCTAGAGCTAGGGGATTCGTAAAATCAAACCTATTGAAAGGTCTGGACGCAGATGAATTCTTCTTCACAGCAATTACAGGAAGAGACTCACTTATGGACACCGCTCTAAGAACACCAAAATCCGGTTATCTATATAGAAGACTCTCAAATGCTCTCCAAGATATAAGGGTCGAATATGATGGAACAGTCAGAGATTCAAATTCAAATATTATAGAATTGCAATACGGAGAAGATGGAATCGATGTAACAAAATCACATCTTGAGAATAATAAGATAGAGCCAGCAGAAGCAGCAGGTATCTTAACAGCACAGAGCTTCGGAGAACCAGGTACACAAATGACCCTAAGAACTTTCCACTATGCCGGAGTCTCAGAGATGCAGGTCACTGTCGGTCTACCAAGACTTATCGAACTTTTTGATGCAAGAAAAGAACCTTCAACTCCTTCCATGGAAATCTACATGGAAAAAGAATTCAACAATGAAGATGAGATAAGAAAAATGGCCAGGAAAATAAAAGAAGTCAGGCTCTCAGAAGTCTCTAAAAAAGTCGAAATTGATTTCACAAACTCAAAAATTGAAATTTCATTAAGCAAAGAATCTTTGAAAAATCTATATCTAAATCCAAACAAGATAGTTGAGAGTCTAGAGAAAAAACACATCAAAGCCAAACTAGGAAGCGAGGACAGAATAATTGTCAAGCAAAAAGACGACCCAACTCCGGGAAACCTATATCAGTTGAAAGAGAAGCTCAAGGAAATGATTGTAGCAGGAATCAAGAATATAAACCAGGTTCTTCCTGTCAAAAGAGATTCTGGAGACTATGTCATACTTACTGCAGGTTCAAATCTAGAAGAAGTCATGACCCTTAAAGGAGTAGATAAAACAAGAACAGTCACAAATAATATTCATGAGATATCACTAGTTCTTGGAATAGAAGCTGCAAGACAGGCTATATGCTCAGAAGTCAGAAAAGTCATCACCAATCAGGGTCTTGCAATAGATGAAAGACACATACGACTCATGGCAGATGCAATGACTTCAAGCGGTTCTGTGAAAGGAACAACCAGAATAGGGATTATAGAGGAGAAACCATCAGTACTTGCAAGAGCTTCATTTGAAACTCCAATCAAGCATTTTATTGGAGCATCTGTAACCGGAACAAAGGATAAACTGGTCAGTGTTGTTGAAAATTTAATTCTAAATCAACCGATACCTGTAGGAACAGGTCTTCCAGGACTATTGGTTAAGTTGACAGACCAAGAAGCACTAGTAAAGAAACACGTTGCTCCAAAAAAGAAAAAGGCCAAATAAGAAGCAGACAAAAAGAGATAAAATTCTAACTAAAGATTAAATACATTCAAAACAATATCCAAAAATGAAGCTAGATATGAAAGCGATTCAGAATATGAACTTATTTGAAAAAATAACCGGGGTCAAATCAAGATGTTGTTTTACATATAATAACACTATAATCTTTGTTGTTCCAAAGCACTTTATGAGCAAAGCCCTGGGAAATAATGCCGCAAATATCTCAAACATAGGAAATAGATTGAATAAAAAGATAAGAGTCATCGCTGACCCACAAGGAAAACATGATTTAGAAGGATTTGTCCAGGCAATAATATATCCCCATGATTTTAAGAACATACTCCTTGAAAACGATGAACTCGTCATCTTCAGCTTGCCAAGGACAAAAGCCGCCCTTATAGGCCGGAACAAGTCAAGAATAGAAGAACTCTCAAATATTCTAGAGCAATTCTTCGGAATAAAGCACATCTTGATAAAATAAGTCCAAATATAATCATATATCCTCATAATTGCTCACTGCATCAGCACAAAATGAGCAACTAAATTACCCTTATCTCATAATACTATATTTAAAATGTATGAACCACGAGAAGATTCCTTTTTAATTGCAAAACACATAAAAGAATTCTGCACTAAAGACTCTCAAGTCTTAGATATGGGCACTGGCTCAGGCATACTTGCTCTTGAAGCATCAAGATACTCTAATCATGTTACAGCGGTTGATATAGACAAAAGTGTTATAGCATTCTTAAAAAGTAAAAAAACAGATTCTACACTAACTTACCTCTCAAGCAAAGCGCGAAGTATCAATTTTATTCATTCTAACTTATTTTCCAATATCAAAGCTAGAGCAAAATTTGATGTAATCATCTTTAATCCGCCCTACCTTCCCTCAAAATCAAATACCTACAAACACATCGATCTCGACGGAGGTCTTCACGGCACAGAGATCATTGAAAAGTTCTTGAAACAAGCAAAAAGATTCCTCAAGAAAGAGGGAAAAATCCTCTTACTAGCTTCGTCATTAAACAGGGGAATCCTAATTTTATTCAGAAAATACAATTTTTCATACAAAATTCTTGACCAAGAGAATTTTTTCTTCGAAAAGCTCTATGTCTGGGAATTAAGCTAAGCAGCTTCACAAGTAGCTGAAAATACTCTAAATCCAGGATCACTCTTTCTTCTGCTTTTACAATACCTTAATAAATCAGATGGCAAAACCCAGGTTAGAGTCGTATACCCCGATACATGGTCTGCCTTAAAAAGAGTTCCGCATAATTTATAATCAAGAGAACCATTAGAAATAACTAAAACCGACTTATGGCCCTTTTTATTAGAAAAATCAATATCATAAACTTTTCCAACAGGATTCCTTAAACAATCTTCCACTGCACTTACAATTAGTGCTTCATCTGTCAATTCTGTTAGGGTGGGAATTTTTATTGCCATCCCCACCTAAAAAATCAAGGCTTATAAAACTTTTTAAAACCCAAAACCCTGAAGAATCATGGCAATAGAATCAGACTATGACTTTGAACTTGGAAGAGTCATTAAAACAATCAAACAAAAGAAGGCGAGGCTTGTCTGCATTCAACTTCCAGAAGGCCTGAAACCTCTGGCAACAAAGATTGTCGATGAAATAGAATCAAAGACCAAAGCAAAATGCCTTATCTGGCTAGGCACATGTTATGGGGCCTGTGATGTTCCAAACCTCGACCATATTAAACCTAAGATTGATTTATTGGTTCAGTGGGGCCATAGTCCTTGGAAAAAATAGATATCTTTAAACAATTTAGGCAAGACAACGTTGTCTCTAAGAGACTCTTGCCAGAATTTATTTCTTAATCAACATACCGCTTTCAAAGTGCTCCCCCTTCATCAAAACCCCCTCCATCTCTTTTATCTCGAACAAAGTCTTCAAGTCACTTTTATCGTCGGTAAAATTGACTAAAAAAGCAGAAGTCTTGTATTTCTTGCATAACCTAAGATTCTGCATCACTCTTCCAAGAGTCTTTTGATTTTTCAATTCATCCAAAGAAATAAGAATCATCTTCTTATTATCTGAAGCAATCTTACATAAAATATGATTCAATCCAGAGTTCCTATAACTATCATAATCCCTATCACTAATATGGGCTTGCTCAGGATTCAATAAAGCCCATGTCTTCTTATGTTCCAAAACCGCCCTATTCAACCTATCACCTGTGCCAAGAACAATAATCTTTGAGAAATAATTGCTTGCCTTATCAATAAACTTTCTCATCTTTTCAACATCCTGCACTTTAATCAAACAAGAGTCATAAAATTCTTCAATTCGACCTTTAATCACTTTCAACTCTTCAAAGTCCTTTTCACTCTCTAAAATCTTTACATGACTAATACATTTGTCTTTCTTGCCAACATTTTCCTTCTTTCCGATTATGAAGTTTATCATTTTTGTATTACCTATCAAGATTGCCTAAGCACAACGCCTCTTGCAATTTAATATAACTTAACTCCTCTATATTTAATTAACCTTAACCCTATAGGGTTTTTACGCAATTTACAATTACGGTCCTATCTTTTGGTCCATCAAACTCGCAGAGCATTATGCCTTGCCATCTTCCAAGCATTAACCTATTATTCTGTACAGGTATTGAAAGGCTTGGTCCAATCAAAGCTGCTTTTACATGTGAATCTCCATTACCATCTACTTCATCATGTAACCATTTTCCCTTAGGTATCTGATTCTTGAGATAATTCAAAAAATCCCCAGATACCTTTGAATCTGAATTTTCATTGATTGTCAAGGCAGCTGTTGCATGTGGCACAAAAACATTTGCAAGCCCCTCTTTGAGGCTATATCTGGACACTATTGCTTGAACTTCTCTAGTGATATCAAGTACTTGTTCCCTCTCTGATGTTTTAATGACGAATTGCATAGAATTATAGTGAATAAATGTTTATTAAGTTTTCCAGTAAGATAAGTTAGTAAATCAAGACTGCCGAAGCACAAATTTGTCTTGTCAAAAAATCATAACTTAAATCTAAATTCATTCATTAGAATGTCTTTATTGCTGCGTCAACTGCATCTTGAGGCCAGCCTGCTCCAATAAGTTTCTCTTGAATCTCGTCCTTCTTCATTCCAGCAGCCTTAGCATCCCTGACATAAGTCACAAGGGCGTCTGAAGCCTCTGATGAATTTGCTTTGTTGCTCTGCTTTTCTTGTTCAACACTTCCTTTTTGTTTTTCAAGTCCTTTTTCCCCGCTCTCTTGAACAACTTTATCTTTTTTCTCCTTCTTAACTTTTTTATCTTTATTCTTATCCATTCCTTCTAGATTATATGCCCCTTCTTTCTTTTTCTTGGCATTTGGAATAATTACTAAGAAAACAATTAATAAAATAACTGCAATTAATATGATTCCAAGAGCTACCCAGAAGTACCATTTACTAAAAAAGCTACCACTGCCACATTTTCTTGATTCTTCAGCAGGTTTATAATTCTCAGTTCCGCAATTATTAGCATCTGTACAAACCTTGATTTCATATCCTGTATTCAAGCAATTCCACTGACACTGCCAATTCTCAGTACACTGACCTGTCTGGCAACTGTTTGATTGAACATATCTGGTACCATCCCAGACACAAGTTGCAGGTTTAGCACGTGTTGTTCCGCAAGTTCTTTGATCATAACATGTTCTCTGATCTACTCCATTAATGCATCCACTCCACGCAGTATAGACCCAACTCTCAGTGCAAGTATAATTTCCTCCCCCGCTACCGTATGAACAATCAGAGTTCGAACCGCAGTCATTGTCTCCAGTTCCAGAAACCTGTACGCACTGATAATTATCATTACATACATGATGATGGCCACTGGGACTGCCCTTGACAACTTCAAATAATTCTGAATTTCTGCTCATTATCTTCCCATTATATGAGAATTCCATGGTTAGATTATAAAAGCCCATTTCTTCTGGAGCCTCTAGACCTAGGCTCTTCAAATCAACACCATATATATTCTTAGGAACCCAGCTAGAACAAGCATTAGCATTTAACATAACACTTTTATCATTATTATTCTCTAGCATTTCAGTCAAATTATTAAGATAGTCAGCATATGCCCTGACCAAGATGGTCTTGCCAGTTATCTGATAAATACCAAATCCTGCCGGAGGAATATCTAGGGTATAATTACCATGAGAAGCGATAGGGGGTGTGTCCATCAAACCGTATATGTTCATTCCCGCGCTTGTTACATTAACTAGAAGATTAGAAACAACATTTGCACTTCCACCTAGGTTCTTTACAACTATCCTTAATCCATCTGCGCCAGAGTAATTTATTCTGTCAATACTATAAACAATCAAATCAGGATCTACTACCTGGCTCTGGTTATCCTCACACTTTTTAGTTATATTATTACAGTAGCCAGTTGAACCTCTCTGGGCTTTGCAATCCACTTGATAAATCGCACAGATAATTGAATCGGAAGTTCCAACACAGGTATAATTGTTGAGGACTATATCACTAGAACAATAATCAGAATGATTCCCATATAAATCAGTGCATACAATTCCTGTTTTCGAACAAATCGAGTGTATCGCCCTTGGTCCTTCAGTCCCATTGCAGAACCAATTACAACCAAGGTATCCCTGGTCATTCCATCCATCGGGTTTATCACAGGAGTTGTTTGAACCAGTTCCAGTGTTTCCTTGCCCAAGGTCGAAATCTAGCCTCGCATTCAAACAAACTTTATTATTTGTTAAAAGATTATTAAGAGAATTGTCAAAAAAACGAATACCGTCGCGACCATTATTAAACACATTACTATTGACAAAAACATTATTTGAAGAAGCTTGTAAAGAGATTCCTTCCAAATCGTTGCCATTAGTAGCTATATTCGAAAAGGTATTACTACCCGAGGCATAAAGAGCAATTCCCAATTGATTATTTTCACTACTCACGTTAATTAAACTATTGTAAGCAGTTCTGTCTAAATAAATTCCCGAGGAACGCACATTTTTTAGGGTATTTCTACTAGACGGAGCGCTAATCATAATCCCCTGAGCAAAATAATAAAGATTACAATTTTGAATAGTTAAACTGGCATGAAACAAATGAATCCCATATCCGCCACTACCCCTTATATCAAACCCTTGACAATCAAATAATTTATTATTAGAGGCATCAGAGTCATTAATACAATTTCCTGAACTTGTTATATTTTGCGTCAATTTCACAACATTACAAGTGGAATCACTTAACCTTGCAGTGCAACTCTCGCAGGAATTGCAATAGCAAGTTCCTAGTTGTTGTCCTTGAGTTCCATTGCAATACCATGTACAACCGATGTAGCCTGTGTCATTGAAATTCTCAGCCATATCGCAAGAGTTGTTTAAACCATAATCAAAATGTAAATCATGTGAAACAATATCCCAAATGTTAAAACATACACTGTTATTTAATAAATAATTAGGAGAACCATTATAATCATCAGATTGGATATGGATACCTTCCCCAAACTTATTAATATTGCAATTTTTAACTATATTCCCAGATCCATCCAAATATATCCCCCAATACCAATAATCAATACCACTTATTGAATGACTCTGACAATCGAATGTTTTATTATTAAAAACCTTTGGATAAGGAGAATTGATACAGCCGTCCTGCGTTGAGTTAATGTTTGTTGTCAATTTCACAACATTACAGGTAGGATCGCTCAGTTTAGCAGTGCAGTCTTCACAAGAATTGCATTCACAAGTTGTTTGATTTTGCTGTTGTGAACAAGAATAAGTACATCCAGAGAAGCCATCATCATTCCAGTTAACAGCATAATCGCAAAAATTATTAGCTCCTGAGTTTGAGCCATTATCATCAACTATATCATTACCAGAATTGTAATGGTCATTGTAACACATTGTATTCGAATTAAGTATGTTGCCCATTGATTCTGAGAGTAAATAAACTCCAACAAAATTATTATTAGTAGTTGTATTAGAGACAAAATTGTTATGTGAAGAAAGTAAATAAATTCCATACTCACTATTATCATTAGAAACTATGTTTGCTAGATTATTATTATTTGAATTTGAGAAATAAATTCCAGCAAAACCATTACTGTTAGTAGCAATATTAATAAAGGTGTTATAATTTGAATCATAGGTTACGATTCCGTAAAAATTATTTAAAGCAGTTATACTTGTTATATTGTTATTTGAGGCTCCTTCGAACCTAATTCCAGAATAACTATTAAAATAGAGAGTATTATTCTCTAAAACATTCTTTCTAACAGAATTTAGATAGATTCCATCAGAAAAATTAGTTATAACAACATTTTTGAAAGTGTTATTTTCAAATAATCCGGCTGAAAAAATTCCATATCCCCTTTGCCTTGTTCCAGTAATAGTGTATCCTTGTCCATTAAAGATAACATTATTTCTTGAGATTGTCACGCAAGTCCCGTTTGAAGTTATGTCCTGTGTCAATTTCACAACATTACAGGTAGGATCGCTCAGTTTAGCAGTGCAGTCTTCACAAGAATTGCAATAACAAGGAACACAAGCACCATCAACACAACCACGTTCGCAGCGAACATATTCTGAAGATACATTATCATTTAAACAGTAATACTCTTTAAGATAAGGATAAAACGGGATGTTTCCATTATTGTTTATATCGGTAGCGCCATTATCCCCCTTCTCAACACTATTAAAAACTGCATTAGCAGTTAAAGCAGTCACAGGCACATCTGGATTTTGTGGAACCTCGTGACATGAATCAGTATAGACTACCGGACTAAATCTAGTTGAGGTTGTTCCTTTAACCCCATAAACTCTTCCACCATCAGAATCCATACAATTAGGCTGGGGCTGGTTTATAGTGCCTGCTTTTTCACCAAGCTTTTCAGGCATCGTGAAAGAGATATAAGCAAAACCAACGGCAATCACAAAGATAATTGCCATTACAATAAGGATTCCTCCTTGAATATGATTCTTGTTTTTCTCTTTCTTGTACTTGATATTTCTGTGTTTAATTTTATGTTTCATTTTATTAACATGCTGCATAGCCAAATCCAGTTCCAGATATTCCCGAACCATTTACATCATGATATGCTCCGTAAGTTATATTTCCGGTATTCCACAAGCCAGATAGATACAATGCCTGTGAAAAACTGTTCTGGACAACTACCGTACATTTATCCCAGCACTCACCGCTAGCACAAGGCAAGTTAGGATAGTAATTTCCAAGACCCTGATTTACATTACAGCAAACATAATCCATTGAATGACAGCTTGAATAATTTCTCTGCGGTTCATCACAATCACTCCAAGGAGCATCATTTATTACCTCACAAGTGCCTGTATCAGAATCATAAGATTCCCAAACGATTTTTCTTCCATCTCGGCAGAAATAATAACTCTTGCATCTTGGAGAAGAAATATAGATAGTCACATTGCTATTATCTGGGATAAGGTCTCCCCTAAATAAATTAAAATTTATATTCCCAGTTATATCCTCGCGCTGAGGATATTCATCTTCTATGGTTACACCACTTGAAACTTGCCCAGTAAGAAGGGCCTTATCTGTTGATAAAAAGATAATGAGAACTGCCAAAACTAAGACAGGAACAATCTGAAGAATAATACTATAATGATTTTTTTTATGAGAACCCCTAGTTAAATCTTTTTTAGTAATCATTTCTTACCCACTTTTTTATGAAAGTTATAGCTAATTTACATTTATAAACTTTTTGAGATATTTGAAATTGGCCTTTCTTGCTCTTCACAATCAAATATCCATATCCATGCCGCCAAGATACTCCATTTGCTCAGCAACCTTTTTTCTTCTTCTACCCTCACCTAAAACGAAGAACATGACTACAACTAATACAACAAAAACACTTACAAAATAAAATAAAGGACTTACAAAAAACGAACCAGGATTCTTACTTTCTTGATTAACTTGTGCATCAATTGCCTCATTGTTTACTGTTGAACCAGTAAAATTACTTTTATTCAGTGTATTGGTCATGAGTATTAAGGCCACAGCCAGCACTATAATCAGAACAGGAATAAATTTCAGAGAGAAAAATATCTTTCTTGGAACTCTTCTAGAATCAAAATTTCTATGTTCTATTGTTCTTGTAAATGCCATCTTTTTCTCTTCCTTTTTCTTATATAAACAGAAGAATAAAGAGTTTTTAAATTTTCGGGAGAATCGCATTACTGTGACATCCTCTGTCGCCTAAAGGTTTGACGCTGATGCGTCAAATCCTCACTT